>JASLJO010000044.1 GCA_030152505.1 Solirubrobacterales bacterium
CCCGCTCGATCAGATCAGCGGCGAGGTCGGCCTCGGTGATGAAGGCGACAGTCGAGGTCCAGTGGCCGTGATCGACCTTGTGCTCGACCAGGCAGCCCGCAGCGCGGGCGGCGTCGACCTCGGCCTCGTTGAACCTGACCGCCGGCTCCTCGTGAGGGTGAAGTGCCCGGTAACGGTCGCCGAGATCCCGGCGCTTCTTCGGGTTGGTAATGACCTGGCTGATCGCCACCGACCGGGGCGAGATCATCGTCGGCCTGTCGTCGAAGCGCGCTTCGGCCGTCGCCACGAGCAGGTCGTCGAAGTGGCGGACGAAATCGCGGCTCTTGACCTTCCTGCGTCTCGCCAGCTCGCAGATGCACTCGGCGATCCGTGGCGAGACCTTGGCGATGTTCCGCAGCGGGCGCTCGCCCTCGATCGGTACCTCTTCTCGGGCTATGTAGGTCTGGACGCCCTCGGGGAGGCTGAGGAGGCGGAGGTGCTGGCTGACCCAGCTCTCGGAGACATCGAGCTCCTCAGCGATCTTCTTGTGGGTGCTCAGGTCCAGTTCCTCGGCCAGCTCCTTGAGGGCCCGGGCCTTGTCGATCGGGTCCAGATCCTCGCGGTGGAGATTCTCCGCCAGCGCGGCCGTGCGGGCGTTGCCGTTCTCGCGGATGTGAACCGGGACCTTCTCGATGCCGGCGAGTTCGGCGGCCTTCAACCGGCGGTGCCCGGCGATGAGGACGAACCTGTCTCCGCCGAGGGGCCTGACGACGAGCGGCTGCACCATGTCGGTCTTCTTGAGACTGCCGGCCAGCCTGGCCAGGGCCTCGGGGTCCATGTGCGTGCGGGGGTTGAATCCCTCTTCGACGCCGATCCTCTCGACCTCGACCAGGGGAGTCGCAAGCTGCTGAGTCATGAGTACTCCTTTGTCCTCGCCCCCGCCCTATGCGGGAGCCGGTGTCCCCGCTCCGCGCGCACAGCGCGCGACAATCGGGGCACCGGCTCCCGCACTGGCGGGTCGCCTGAGCGCGCTCATTCGCAGCTCAGGGCGATCCACTCGAACTCGCCGTTGACCAGCGGCACCTCCTCGGGGTAGCGCGCCGCCCAAATCGATCGCTCCCAGCGGCTGAAGCTGTCGCGGGAGCCCCTGATCCGCTCCTCGGCGCTCATCCGGTCCAGTTCGGAGCGTAGCCGCTGGAGCGGGCTCTCCTCTCCTGCGGGTCCCGGGTCGTGGGAGAAGCCCCTGACGGGCGCCCGAGCGCCCGCGATCCGCGTGTCCAAAGCCTGAGTCATCTCAGCCTCCTTGCTCATCGCCCCGCCCGCTGCGGGAGCCGTCGCCGGCGCTCCGCACGCCGGAGGCGTGCGAAAATCGAGGAGTCACCGAAGGGCTCCCGCAGCGGGCGGGGCCGGGCTCCGTGTGCACCGGCCAGGAGGCGCGGCTAGTCGGCCCGATCGCCTCCGCCGCCGAGGGCGCGCAACGGGGCTCTGAGCTGAGTGCGGCTGTAGGTGCTCGTCGTCGAGCAGTTGACGTAGCCGAGCGACTCCAGCGTGGCGAGCGCGATCAGCGCCTCCTCGGTGGACAGCCCGGCCGAGGCCACCACGTCCCCGCAGGTCTCCGCACCCTCCTCGAGCGCCCCGAGCACCGCCCGCTGGGTGTGGTTCAGTCGCGGCCCTCTCGGGCTGGGCTGCGGCGCTCGGGTCCCGAGCATCGCGTCGAGCACGTCCTGGGGCCCGCGGATCAAGCAGGCGCCGTCGGCGAGCAGGTTGTTTGGGCCGACCGAGAGGCGCGAGCCGACCGGCCCGGGCACGGCGCCAAGGTCGCGGCCCAGATCGGCGGCCAGATCGGCGGTAATCATCGAGCCCGAGCCCTCCGCCGCCTCGACCACGACGGTCATCCCGGAGATCGCCGCCATAATCCGGTTGCGGGCGGGGAAACTCCAGCGCCAGACGCCGCAACCGGGTGGAAGCTCGGAGAGGACGAGGCCCAACTCCTGGATGCGGCGCCAAAGCGAGCGGTGTGCGGCCGGGTAGGCGACGTCGGCGCCGCTGCCGAGCACCGCCACCGTCAGACCCTCTTCCAGGGCGCCGCGATGGGCGCAGCCTTCGATGCCGAAGGCGAGACCGCTGAGCACGGCCAAGCCGGCGGAGGCCAGCTCGCGCCCCAGGGCGCGCGAGGTCTCGCGGCCGTAGGTCGTGGCGCGGCGGGAGCCGACGACGGCTACGGCGCTCTCTGGCTCCAACCGGCTCAGCAGGGACGGATCTCCCCGGCCGATCAGCGACCAGGGGGCGCCGTCGACATCGCGCAGGCCGACCGGGTAGAGCGGGTCGTGGCGACAGACCGCCCAACAGGAGGCCGCGTCCAGGTCGGCCCGCAGCCGCTCCTCAGAGAGCGAGCCGACCTCGGCGAGGATCTTCGCGGCGAGCTCTGGAGCCACCGCCGCCGCCAGGTCCTCGTCGCTGAGGCGAAAGAGGCCAAGCGATCTCCTCCCCGGGGCGAACCTCTCGATGTAGGGGGCTAGGTGGGCAAGCAGCCATGAGCGGCGCAGACACTGTGGACAAGCCCTGGGCTCGGTCATCTTCGGTCCTCCTTCGCTTCTGACCCCGCCCGATGCGGGGCCGATGGCGAAGCCCCCCGCACGCCGGCCAGGCGTGCCAAGCTGGGGGTGGAGTCGGCCCCGCAACGGGCCTGACCCCACCCCCGGCCCGGCCCGCTCGCGCGCGCCGGTGCCCGAGCGGCGCTCGGCTAGCCCTGGCGTGCCGCCCTGTCGCCGGGACGCCGGTGGCGAGCATGCCCGTGAACCGGGCGGCGATCGGCGCGAAGGCGCTCAGGCAAGACGCGCAGGCGCTGCTCTGCGGAGTTGCCCGGCAGATAGGGGTAACCGCCCTGCCTGCGCAGCTGGGCCCGCATCACGTAGGTCCCCGGCGCGGCGGCCCGGCCGAACCTGTAGAGGACGCTGCAACTGCCGTCCTCGCGGGTGCGACAGCGCCTGAAGGCGCGCCAGCCCTTGCCCTGCTTGACCTGCAAGACGAGCACGACCTGGTCGTTGCGGGGCCCGGGGATCTGGATGAGGAAGTGCGCCACGCCCTTGAGCGGCACCGCCCTGCGGGAGAGGCTGAGCGTCGGGATCACCCGGGTGTAGAGGGAGGCGACGGCGGCGAGCTGGCGGTGCCCGGGCCGGTAGAGGACGTCGAGGTGGCGCGAAGGACCGGGCGCGAGCGCGAAGCGGTAGCCGCCGTCAGTCCCGGTCATCGCGATGCCGAGGAATTCGCGCTGGGAGTCGCCTTCGACCGTGCCGAACACGCAGAGCGCCGCGCCGGGGACGCCGACAGCGCCGTCGCCCCTGAGCCTGCCCTCGAGCGTCGTCCCGGCGCCCTGCTGAAGCACCTCTTCGGGCGCCAGCGGATCGCCGAAGCCCGCGCTCAGGGCAGAGCCGCTCCGCGCGTCTGAGCGCACGCAGTCATAGCTCAGCGGCACGCTCGCCGGGGCGCCGGTGTTGCCCTCTGCATCGGTCAGCCAGACCGACAGCGTGTCGGCACCGCGATCGGCGGGCGCGTGCAGATCGGCGATCGCCCGGACGCCCTCGCTGGAGACTTCGGTCGACGGCACCGCCACCCCGCCGGCCGCGTTTCGGATCTCATAGTGCGCCGTGACGATCGGCGAGCCCGAGTCGGGGAGGTCTTGCCAGCTGACGTCGAATCCGCCGGGACCCCGCGGGGTTTGTGGCGCCGCGACCGACAGCGCCTGAGGCGCGGCGGGCGGCGTCGTGTCGTGCGGGATCGGCGCCACGGCGGCCGGGCCGGTGAAGCCGACCGAGTCTTCGAGCCAGACGCGCAGGGCGTAGGCGTCGGGGGCCGGCGGGCCTTCGATCGTCGGCAGCGAGGTCGGGGCGACGGCGGAGAACGTCTTCTCAGGGACGAGCACTTTGCCGGTCGCTTCGTCGATGACCTCGTAGTGGACCTTGGCGATCGGGCTGCCGGCGTCGGGCGGCAGCGAGAAGGTGGCGCCGAAGTGGTCGAGGTAGCGCGCCGGGTTGGGGCTCGTCACCTTCAGTTCGGCGGGCTTGCCTGGCGCGGTGTTGTCGGTGTGGATCGTGCGGGTGTCGCACGATTCGGAGGCCGAGCCACCTATGTGCTGGTACTGGGAGTAGTCCTGGACGCAGGTCGAAATCTGGTGCTGGCCGTCGGAGAAGCCCTTGGTTTCGAGGCCGTAGTAGCGCAGGTAGGGACCCGGCGTGCAGGGCTGGAAGTCGCGGGCGAACTCGCCGTTGGCATCGGAGCGCCCGGTGCGACAGCCGCCGTTTGCCTGGTAGTCGATCGTGCCGTCGCCGAGC
>JASLJO010000048.1 GCA_030152505.1 Solirubrobacterales bacterium
ATGGCGGCAGCCATGCTCCCGGCTCCGACAAATCCGACGATCATCGGCGGGAGCCTAGTGGAGGGCCGGATGTCCCTCCCCCGGAGGCTCAAGGACAGACGCTAGAACCCTGAGAGGCAATTCAGCTGCGCGACGGCCTCCGGGGGAGGGACATCCGGCCCTCCACTAGGCTCCCGCCGATGATCGTCGGATTTGTCGGAGCCGGGAGCATGGCTGCCGCCATGGCGCGGGGCTGGCGGGGTGAGGTCGAGGCGATGCTGTTCACGGATTCGGGGTCCGGGCGGGCAGGTGAGCTGGCCGCGGAGGTCGGCGGTGAGGCCCTCGAGCTCAACGCGCAGCTGGCGGAGCGGGCCGACGTGGTCGTGCTGGCGGTGAAGCCGGCGATGCTCGAGAAGGTCGCGCTGGAGCTGGACGCCGCCAAATCGGTCGTCTCGCTGCTTGGTGCGACCCCATTGGAGAAGCTGCGAAAGGCATTCCCCGAAGCCGAGATCGGGCGCGTAATGCCCAACCTGCCGGTAGAGGTGGGGCGCGGGGTGCTCTGCATCTCGGGCGAATTCTCGGACGAGCTGCGCGGCGCGCTCGCCAGGTTGGGACGCGTAGTCGACCTGCCCGACGCCCAGATCGACGCGGCGACCGCGGTGATGGGGTGCTCGCCGGCTTATTTCGCGCTGGCGGTGGAGGCGCTCGCCGAGGCCGGCGCAGAAGCGGGGCTGGATGGCGAGCTGGCGCGGGAGCTCGTGGTCGGGGCCATGGTCGGAACCGGGGAGCTGCTCGACCGGCGAGACCCGGTCGACGTGCGAACGGCGGTCGCTTCACCAGGCGGCAGCACCGAGGCGGGGCTGGAAGCCCTCGACCGCGAGGGCGCCCGTGAGGCGTTCGCGGCCGCGGTGCGGGCGTCATTGGAGAGGATGCGCGGATGATGGCCCTGGCGATCACCCGGCAGGACGTCGCCGACTACGTCGGCGCGCTCTTCCTCGTCTACATCATCCTCATCTTGATCCGGGTGCTGATGTCGTGGATCCCACGGATGCCCTACAACCCGACGCTGCGGTCGGTGCTCGACTTCGTCTCGCAGACCACCGACCCCTACCTCAACCTCTTTCGCCGCATCCTGCCCCCGATCGGTGGGGGCGGCTTCGGGCTCGACCTCAGCCCGATGATCGGGATCATCGTCCTCTACATCCTGCGCGGGCTCGTCGTCGCCCTGATCTCCGGGTGAGCGCCGCGCGGCGGGCCTGGCTGCAGGCGGCGTCACTCTGCCTCCTTGTGATCGCCCTCGACCAGGCGGCCAAGGCGGCAATCGAGGCAAATCTCGTTCCGGGCGGGCACGTCCACCTCTTCGGGCCGCTTGATCTCACCCTTGCCCACAACAGCGGCATCGCCTTCGGCCTTGCCGACGGTGGCGGCATCGCCCTGGTCGCGCTGACCATCATCGCTCTCGCCTTCGTCGGCCTTCTCTTCGCGCGCAATCCGGACCGGCCCTGGATGTGGGTGGCCGTCGGCCTGCTCGTCGGCGGCGCCCTCGGCAACCTGATCGACCGTGTGCGGGCGGACGCCGTCACCGACTACGTCGACCTGCTCAGTTGGCCGCCGTTCAATCTCGCCGACGTGGCAATCACCCTCGGCGTCGTGGCCCTGGCGCTGAGCTATGCCGGAGAAGCCGAGGCACGATGACCGGGCTGCGTGTCCTCCACCTCGACGAGCATCTCGCTGTGGTCGACAAGCCGGCCGGCCTGGTGGTCCACCCGGCGCCTTCCCACCGTGGCCCGACCCTGGTCGATGAGCTGGCCGAGGTCCTCGGGGGTGGAACCGACCCCGAGCGCCCCGGGATCGTCCACAGGCTCGACAAGGAGACCAGCGGACTGCTCGTGGTCGCTCGCGACGACGCCACTCACGCCGCTCTGCAGGAGCAGGTCCGGCGGCGAGAGGTGGACCGGGTCTACCTGGCACTGGCGGAAGGGCGGCTCGCGTCACGCACGGGGACCATCGACGCTCCGATCGGCCGCGCCTCGCGCCAACGGCACCGCATGGCCGTCTCCGGGGCGGCCTCACGCCAGGCCCGCACCCACTTCGAGGTGCGCGAGCTGCTTGCCGCCGACACCTACCTCGAAGCGAAGCTGGAGACCGGCCGAACCCATCAGATCCGGGCCCACTTCGGCGCCATCGGTCACCCGCTGGTCGGAGATGCGACCTACGGCGGCAGCGAGAAGTACGGATTGGGCCGGCAATTCCTGCACGCCCACCGGCTCGCCTTCGTCCACCCGCAAACGGGCGAGGCGATGAGCTTCGATTCCGAGTTGCCCACGGAGCTCGCCACCGCGCTCGACACGGCCCGCACCGCCTGAGCAGCCGCACCGCTCTACAATCCGCCGTTCAAACCGACCCCCGCCGTACCACCCGGATCCTGACCGTCACGAGGCGAGTCCCCGGCAAGGGCGGTGGGGCTTTCCCCCAAATTCAAGGAGATTTTTCGCAATGCCAGAGGCAGGCCTGAAAGAGCTGCTGGAGGCCGGAGTCCACTTCGGCCACCAGACCCGTCGCTGGAATCCGAACATGCGCCGCTACATCTTCGGCGAGCTGGACGGGATCCACATCATCGACCTGATCCAGACCGAGGCGCTTCTCGAGAATGCCCGCCGCTTCGCTGGCGAGCTCGCCAGCGGTGGTGGAACCGTCCTCTTCGTCGGCACCAAGAAGCAGGCGCGCGGTCCCGTGCAGGAATGGGCCGAACGCTGCAAGATGCCATACGTCAATCAGCGCTGGCTCGGCGGCCTGCTGACCAACTTCAACACGATCTCGGCCCGGATCTCGCGCCTCCACGAGCTCACCGCCTGGCAGGAGGAGGGCAAACTCGAGCTGCTGCCGACCAAGGAGCGGATGGGCATGCAGGCCGAGCTGGCAAAGCTCGAGTACAACCTCGGGGGCGTGCGCGACATGGACCGCCTGCCCGACGCGGTCTTCGTCACCGACCTGAAAACGGAGGAGATCGCGGTGCGCGAGGCGGCCCGCCTGCGGATCCCGATCATCGGCCTGGTCGACACCAACTGCGACCCGACGCCGATCGACTACGTGATCCCCGGCAACGACGACGCCATCCGCTCCTGCCAGCTGGTGATCGGCACGATCGGCGGCGCGATCGAGGAGGGCGCCGGCGCCTGGCGGGTGCAGGAGGAGCGGCGCATCGCCGAGGAGATGGAACGGCGCAAAAAAGAGGAAGAAGAGCGGAAGAAGCGGGAGGAAGAGGAGAAAGAGCGGGTCGAAAAAGAGGAAGCGGAGAAAAAAGCCGCTGAAGAAGAGGCTGCGAAAAAAGCCGCCGAAGCGCCACCGGCCCAAGCGCCCCAGCGACAGGCCCCTCAGGCCGAAGCCGACAAACCTTCCACGGCCGAGGAAGCGCCGGCCGGCAAGGAGGAGGCTTCCAAATGAGCGTCACGGCTGCCGATGTGAAGGCGCTGCGGGATCGGACCGGGGCGGCGATGATGGACTGCAAAGCGGCGCTCTCGGAGTCCGAGGGGGATGTCGATCGGGCGATCGAGATCCTGCGGGTCAAGGGACAGGCCTCGGCCGCGAAGCGCGAAGGGCGGGGGACGAGCGAGGGGGTCGTCGCCTCCTACATCCACGCCAACGACAAGGTCGGAGCGATGGTCGAAGTGCAATGCGAGACCGACTTCGTCGCTCGCAACGAGGACTTCAAGGCCTTCGCCTACGAGGTCGCCCTGCACGTCGCCGCCACCGCGCCGACCTACGTCAACTCCGATGAGATCCCGGCCGAGGAGCGCGAGGCCGAGAAACGGGTCTTCGAAGAGAAGGCACGTGAGGACGGCAAACCGGACGACGTCGTCGAGAAGATCGTCGAGGGACAGCTCGCCAAGTGGGCGAAGGAGGTGGCGCTGCTCGACCAGGCTCACGTCAACGCCGACAAGCACGACTCGAAGTCGATCGAGGAGCTGCGCCAGGAGCTCGCGGCGAAGACCGGCGAGAACGTCCGCGTGGCGCGTTTCGCCTACTTCCGCGTGGGCGGCGATTGACCGAACCGGAGCCCAAGTTCGGCCGCATCCTTCTGAAGCTCTCGGGGGAGGCGCTGATGGGGCAGCTCGAGCACGGCACCGATGCCGCCGAGGTCGAGCGGATCGCCCGCCAGGTTGCCGCGGTGCGCGCGCGAAGCGTGGAGGTGGCGATCGTCGTCGGCGCCGGCAACATCTACCGCGGCCTGCAGGGCGTCGCCACCGGCATGGATCGTGCCACCGGCGACTACATGGGGATGTTGGCGACGGTGCTGAACGCGCTCACCCTGCAGGACGCTCTGGAGAAGATCGGCGAGCACACTCGGGTGATGTCGGCGATCGACGTCAAGGAGGTGGCCGAGCCCTACATCCGCCGCCGAGCGATGCGCCACCTCGAGAAGGGTCGCGTGGTGATCTTCGCCGCCGGCACCGGCAACCCGTTCTTCACCACCGACACCGCGGCGGCGCTGCGGGCGCTGGAGATCCACGCGGAGACGATCCTGATGGCCAAGAACGGGGTCGAGGGCGTCTACGACTCCGACCCGGCGACCAACCCCGAGGCGAAGTTCATTCCCGCGATCAGCCACCGCGAGGCGATCGAGCGCGGGCTCAGGGTGATGGATTCGACCGCCCTCTCGCTCTGCATGGACAACGACCTGCCGATCTACGTCTTCAACATGGGCGACGAGACCAACATAGATAGGATCGTCAGCGGCGAGCGGGTGGGCACGCTGGTGGACAGCGTCCCCGCCTGAGAGCGGAGAGAGGATCCAGTGGAGCTGATCGACGAGTTGCTGAGCGACGCCGAGGAGCGGATGAGCAAATCGGTCGAATCGAGCCGCGGCGAGCTGGCCACGGTGCGCACCGGCCGCGCTTCGCCGCACCTGCTCGACCGCATCTCGGTCGACTACTACGGCTCGCAGACGCCGCTCAAGCAACTCGCCAACGTCGCCACCTCCGACGCCCGCCTGCTCACCGTGACCCCCTTCGACAAGGGCTCCATCGGCGAGATCGAGAAAGCGATCCAGGAGTCCGACGTCGGCCTGACGCCCAGCAACGACGGCAACGTGATCCGCCTGCAGATCCCCGAGCTGACCGAGGAGCGCCGGCGGGAGATGGTCAAGGTCGTGCACGGCGTCGCCGAGGACGGCCGGATCGCGATCCGCAACATCCGCCGCGACACGATGAGCGACCTGCGCGACCTGAAGAAAGAGGGCGAAGCGGGCGAGGACGACGAGCGCCGCGCCGAGGCGGCCCTGCAGAAGCAGACCGACGAGGCGATCGCCGAGATCGATTCGCTGCTGGAGGGCAAGGAACAAGAGATCCTCGAGGTGTGAGCACCTCCGCGCGGTACGTAGCGATCATCACCGACGGCAACGGGCGCTGGGCACAGCAACGCGGCCTGCCGGTGGTCGAGGGGCACCGCGCCGGCGCCGACGTGGTCAAGGCGCGGCTGCGCGACGCGGTCGAGCTGGGCATCGAGGAGCTCACCGTCTTCTCCTTTTCGACCGAGAACTGGGCCCGCCCGGCGGATGAGATCGAGGGGTTGATGCGGATGTTCGGCGAGCGGATCGACGCCGAAACGCCGGAGCTGGATCAGGAAGGCGTGCGGATGCGCTTCGTCGGCCGCCGCAACGGTGTGGCCGCGGAGCTGGTGGAGCGCATGGAGTGGGCTGAACAGAGGACCGCGGCGAACGACCGCATCTCCCTGTTCGTCGCCTTCAACTATGGCGGGCGGGCGGAGATCGTCGACGCGGCGCGAAGGTTCGAGGGGGACTCCGAAGAGGAGTTCCGGCGCAATCTCTACGCACCCGAGATGCATGACCCAGACCTCCTGATCCGGACCAGCGGCGAGCAGCGCGTCTCAAACTACCTGCTCTGGCAGTGCGCCTACTCGGAGTTGGTCTTCCGCGACGAGCTCTGGCCCGACTTCGACCGGGCCGCCTTCGAGCAGTCGCTGGCCGAGTTCGAGGCACGCAGGCGGCGCTTCGGCGGGAGGGGCTGATGGTCCAGGACCTCTTCGACGAGGAGATGTTCGAGGACGAGCCACCCCGCCGCGAGCGGCCGCCGCGTGAGCCGCGCCGACGACGCAACCTGCTCGGCGGTGAGACCGCGCGGCGGATCCTCGTCTCGATCCCCTGGATCGTTTTCGCCATCGCCATCGTCGTCGCCGGCGGCGCGGTCTTCGCCGCCGCGATGCTGGTGATCGGCCTGCTCTGCCTGCGTGAGTACTTCATGATGGCCGCGCCGCTCCGGCCGCTCCAGATGGCCGCCTACATAGCCGTGGCGGCGATGATCGTTGCCGCCTACTTCGGCACCGCCTTCAATGTGCTGCTGCTCGCCACGGCTTCGTTTCCGCTGCTCTTCTTCTTCGGCGCCCGCCTGCGTCCGCGCGAGGGCGTGGTCGTCTCGATGGGAGCGACCGTCCTCGGCGCGGTATGGATCGGCCTACCGCTGGTCCATGCCGTGCTGCTGCGCGACCTGCCCGACCACGGCGCCGCGCTCCTGATCGACGTCCTCGTCGGCACCTTTGCCACCGACACCGGCGCCTACGCGACCGGGCGCATGTTCGGCTCGCACCCGATCGCACCCGACCTCTCACCGAACAAGACGATCGAGGGCCTTCTCGGCGGCTTCCTGATCGGCACGATGGCCTTCTGGTTCGCCGGCCTCTATCAGGACTGGCTCTCGGGGAGCGACGCACTGATCATCGGCGCCGCGGTTGCGGCAATCGGGCCGATCGGCGACCTCTTCGCCTCGATGGTCAAGCGCGACCTCGGCAAAAAGGACACCGGCAGGCTCTTCGGCCCTCACGGCGGCCTGCTCGACCGCCTCGACGCCGTCTTCTTCACGATCGTCGCCGGGTACTACCTCGCCGTCCAGCTGGTGTACTGAGGGTCGCTCCCTATGCTCTGTCGGCGATGAAGAAGCTGGTGATACTCGGGGCGACGGGCTCGATCGGCACGCAGGCGCTGGAGATCGTTGCCGCGTCCGAGGAGCTGCAGGTCGTCGGCCTGGCGGCTGCGAAGAACTGGGAACAGGCGCTGGAGCAGGCACGGCAGCACGGAGTGCCCGTCGTCGCCCTCGCCGACGCCAATTCAGCCGAGCGGGCGCGCTCGGCTTGGGACGGCCGGGTGCTGGCCGGGGAGGAGGGGATCCGCGAGCTGATCTCCGCTTCCGGCGCCGACCTGGTCCTCAACGGCATCGTCGGCGCCGCCGGGCTCGGGCCGACCGTCGTCGCGCTCGGCGAGGGCATCGACGTCGCCCTCGCCAACAAGGAGAGCCTGGTGATCGGCGGCGAGCTGACCACGGCGCTGGCCGAAGCGACCGGAGCGCGGCTGCTGCCGGTCGACTCCGAGCACTCGGCGCTCTTCCAGCTGATCGGCGCCGAGCAGCCCGGTACGGTCGAGCGGCTGGTCCTGACCGCATCCGGCGGGCCCTTCCGCGGCCGTAAGGACCTCGCCGGGGTCGGCGTCGAGGATGCCCTTGCCCACCCGACCTGGAGGATGGGCGGGCGGATCACGATCGACTCGGCGACGCTGATGAACAAGGGCTTCGAGGCGATCGAGGCCCACCACCTGTTCGGCGTCCCCTACGAGCGGATCGAGGTGGTCGTCCACCCGCAGTCGATCGTCCACTCGCTGGTCGACCTCAACGACGGCGCCACCCTGGCCCACCTGGGCTACCCCGATATGCGGGTACCGATCTCCTATGCCCTTCATTTCCCCGAACGAGCCGACGTCGACGTGCCGCGGCTCGACCTGGCGGCGGTGGGTGAGCTGAGCTTCGAGCGGCCGGACCTGGAGACCTTCGCCTGCCTGCGCCTGGCGCTCGAGGCCGGCAGGGCGGGGGGAACGGCGCCCTGCGTGCTCAACGCCGCCGACGAGGTCGCGGTCGCGGCCTTCCTCGACGGGCAGATCGAGTTCACCGCGATCGCCGCGGTCATCGAGGCCGTGCTGGAGCAGATGCCGGCAGCGCCGGTGACCCACTTCGACGACCTCTTCGCCGCCGACGCCGAGGCCCGCCGCCACAGCGAAGAGCAGGTCGGGGGGTTGGCGAAGGTATGAGCTGGATATACGTCTTCCTCGGCTTCTCGGCGCTGATCATCCTGCACGAGGCCGGCCATTTCTTCGCCGCCAAGGCAACCGGCATGAGAGTCGAGCGCTTCTTCCTCTTCTTCGGGCCGACGATCTTCTCGATCAAGCGGGGGGAGACCGAGTACGGAATCAAATCGATCCCGCTCGGCGGCTACGTGAAGATCAGCGGCATGAACCCCGACGACAGGCTGCCGCCAGGGGAGGAGCACCGCGGCTACTACGAACAGCCGGTCTGGAGGAGGATCGTGGTGATCGGGGCGGGGCCGGCGGTCAACATCGCCCTCGCCTTCGTCGTCTTCTTCCTCGTCCTCTTCATCAGCGGCGAGAAGCCGACGCAGACCGTCGGCGAAATCGTGCCCAGGTCGCCCGCTGCCGAAACGCTGAAGGAAGGCGACGAAATCGTCGCGGTCGACGGCAGGCGCTACCCGGGCATGAGCACCGAAGCGCGCCTGGAAAAGTTCAGGAGCCAGGTGGCCTCCCACAGATGCGCCGGCAAACAGGCCGATGGCTGCCGCGCCACCGAGCCGGTGCAGATCACGGTGAAGCGAGACGGCACGCTGCGGACGATCTCCGTTAAGCCCGAATACGAAGCGGCATTGGGCAACACGCGAATCGGCTTCGCCTACGGGAGCGTCCCGGCCGAATACAGCGTCGGCGAAGCAACTGACGAAGCGCTCGGCGCGATGTGGAAGGTGACCAGCGGCACCGTCACGGTCTTCGGCAACCTGCTCGACGAGAAGCACCGCAAGGAAGTCTCCGGCGTCGTCGGGGTCAGCGACGTGGCCCACCAGACGATCGAGAAGCTCGGCGCCACCGAAGCACTGATCCTGCTGGCACTGGTCAGCCTCTCGCTGGGCCTGATCAACCTCTTCCCGTTCCTGCCGCTCGACGGCGGCCATATCTTCTGGAGCCTGGTGGAGAAAGTGCGCGGCAAGCCGGTGCCCTTCCGGACCATGGAACGCGCCGGCGCGGTCGGCTTCGTGCTGGTGATCATGCTCGCCGTCCTCGGCCTCAGCAACGACATCGGCCGGATCACCGGCGAAGGGTTCAACGTCCGCTGATGGAGGCCTCGGCGACCGAGAGCTACGCCAGCGGCGGCCCGGCCGGCGAGCTCGGCGCGAGAAGCCTCTACGAGGCGTTCGCCGCCACGGTGGAGCGACTCGGCGACGACGGGGTGGCGCTGCGCAGCGGCGAGCAGTCCCAGAGTTGGTCGGAGTTGGCCCGGCAGGTTGGCCGCATCGCCGGGGGCCTGGCGGCGCTCGGCGTGAAGAAGGACGACACGGTGGCCCTTTTGCTCGCCAACCGAGCCGAGTTCGTCGCCTGCGACCTGGCGGTGGTGGCGCTGGGCGCGGTGCCCTTCTCGATCTACCAGACCTCCTCGCCCGAGCAGATCGCCTACGTGGTCGGCGACGCCGGGGCGAAGGTGGCGATCGTCGAGGCCGCCTTCCTCGACGACTTCGAGCGCGCTCGCGGAGAGCTGCCCGAGGTCGAGCACCTGATCGTGCTCGACGGCGAGGGCGGCACGGAGACGCTGGGCCAGCTCGAAGAGCGCGATCCCGAATTCGACCCCGGCGTGACGGGCGCGGCCGTCGGGCCCGATGACCTGCTCACCCTGATCTACACCTCCGGCACCACCGGCCCGCCGAAGGGGGTCCAGCTCACCCATCGCAACCTGTTGACGCTGGTCGCCTCGGTCGACGACCTGGTTCCCTTTCCCGAGGAGGGCGGCCGCGTCATCTCCTGGCTGCCCGCCGCCCATATCGCCGAGCGCGGTGCCAACTACTACCTGCCGGTGGTCAAGGGCCTGGAGATCCACATCTGCCCCGACCCCCGCGAGATCGTCCAGTTCCTGCCGCAGGCCCGGCCGACCTGGTTCTTCGCCGTGCCGCGCGTCTGGGAGAAGCTGAAAGCCGGCCTCGAGGCGATGCTCGCCGGGCTGCCCGAGGAGCAGCGCCAGCCGGCCGAGCGCGGCTTCGAGGCAGCGCTGGAGAAGGTGCGCCTCGAGCAGCGCGGGGAGGAGGTGCCGGAGGAGGTCGCCGCGGCCGCCGCGGCGGCGGATGAGCAGATGTTTTCCGCGCTGCGCACCCAGCTCGGCCTCGACCAGGCCGTCGCCGTCAGCGTCGGTGCGGCACCGACCCCGGTCGAGGTCCTCGAGTTCTTCCACGCGATCGGCATTCCGGTGGGCGAGCTGTGGGGAATGTCGGAGACCTGCGGCGTCGCCACCTGCAACCCGCCGGAGCGGATCAAGCTGGGCACGGTCGGCCCGCCTATGCCGGGCGTCGAGCTGAAGCTGGCGGAGGACGGCGAGGTGCTGGTCCGCGGCGACGCCAACATGTCCGGCTACCGCAATATGCCCGAGAAGACCGCCGAGACGATCGACGCCGAGGGCTGGCTGCACACCGGCGACATCGGCGAGCTCGACGAGGACGGCTACCTGAGCATCGTCGACCGCAAGAAGGAGCTGATCATCAACGCGGCGGGCAAGAACATGTCGCCGGCTTCGATCGAGTCGAAGCTGAAGGCCGCCAGCCCGCTGATCGGCCAGGCCGTCGCCATCGGCGACGGGCGTCGCTACAACGTCGCCCTGATCGTCCTCGACGCCGACTTCGCCCCCGCCTGGGCCCAGGGCAAGGGCATCGAGGGCGCCTCCTTGACGAGCCTCGCCGAGCACCCCGCGGTCCGGGCGGAGATGGATGCGGCCGTGGAGGCGGCCAACGCGCGCATGGCCCGGGTCGAGCAGATCAAGAAGTTCGAGGTCCTTTCGACCGAGTGGGTCCCGGGCGGTGATGAGCTGACGCCGACGATGAAGCTCAAGCGCAAGCCGATCGAACGCAAGTACGAGTCCGAGATCGAAGCGCTCTACGCGGACCGAACGACTCGGAAGCGGTAGGCCGCGGGTGAGGGGTCGGACTGGCCCACGGCCCGCGCCTTGACCCGGAAGACGTGGCGGCCGAGGGCGAGGCGGGCGAGGGTGAACGGTGAGTCGCAGTGCCGATAGGGCCTGCGGTCGACCTTGCATAGGAAAGCCGAGCCGGCGACGCTGGAGGAGAAGCCGAAGGTCGGAGTGCGGTCGCGGGTGCGGTGCGGCGGCCGGCGGCGGATCCGGGTTTGGGGCTTTCGTCGCCGGCCGCCGGCTTCCGTCCCTTTTGGAAGAGGGCCGCCGGCGCCCGTCTGCGATGAGCAGGCATGCTCGCTGGGGGCGGCGGAGTTCGGACGCGGACCGGGGAAGGCGTCGGCGAAGTCGGTGGCGCTGTCGTTGCTGTCGTCTTCCTGCTCGAGCAGGGTCGGGCAGCGCGGCGCGATGCTCCGGCGCAGCGCCATTCCATCCGGGATGCCCGTCGAATCGGCGGGCGACCCCGCAGGCGATGGCAGCGACCCGCTGAAGCTCCCCCAGGACACGCAGTCGAGCGATTCCCAGCAGACCGCGCCGCCGGCGGGGTCGAGCTGGCCTGACGGGGACAGCCCGGCGTCCCCCTGCACGCCGAACTGGGACTCCGCCTCAGGGGTGGCGAAGAGGACGGTGCGCTGATTGTCGCCGCTGGGCACATCGGTGGCGATCGTGTTCGTGGCCACCGGAGAGCCACCCTTGTCGTAGGTGCGGAGGAGGTGCCCGCCGACGAAGTTCTGCCCGCCCTCGAACATCTGCAGCTCGACATACTGGGCGTTGGGGTTTGCGGCGGAGCCGGGATAGACCTCGCGGATCTGGATCAGGTGGAAGGTGGCCCCGGCCGGCGGGGCTGCGAGCAGAGGCAGGACGAGTGCGAGGACGCTCGCTCCGCAGGCCCGGACGAGGGTCCTCACCGATGCCTCACCACCCTGAACGTCCAGGTCGCCGGCGTGGGATCGGAGAGGCCGCCCGATATCGCCCGGATCTTGACCGTGTGCCTGCCGGGCGCAAGCGACTTCGTCGTGAAGGGGGAGCGGCAGGGCTTGAACCCCGTCCCGTCGACCTTGCACTGGAAAGTCACCCCAGGGGCGGCGGAGCGGAACCGGAAGGTTGGGGTGCGGTCACTGGTCTTGGCCGCCGGCTTCGCGCCGATCGTGGTCTGCGGAGGCAGGGGGGGCGACGTGCTGGGGATGGCCACCGGCGGAGGTGGGCTCGGGGCGGGGGTGGCTGGCAGCACGACGTCGAACGTGTAGCCGGCCGGACTGGCGTCGACGTTTTCGCTCGGATCGATGGCCCGCACCTGGAATGAGTGCGACCCGTTTCCCAAGCCCGAGTAGGCGATGCCCGCGGTGGGGCAGGCGGCAAAGCCTCCCGCATCCAGCTTGCATTCGAAGCTCGACCCCGGCTCGCTCGACGTATAGGTGAAGGAGGCCTCGGAGCTGCCGCTCGGGTTCGACGGCTGGGAGAGGATCGTCGTCTCGGGCGGGGTCGTATCGGCCAGCGAGTTGTCAACGGTCCACGAGAACGAAGCGGGGGAGCCCTGGTTGCCGGCTTTGTCCCGCGCCCTCGCTTTGAACGTGTATTCGCCGTTGGCGAGTTTCGTGTAGGTCTTGCCGGAGCTGCAGGCCGAGAAGGCATCCGGCTGGGCTTCCTTGGCCAGGCTGCATTCGAAGGTGGAGCCGCTCTCGCCGGCGTGAAAGGTGAACGCCGCCGAGGCGCCGGGGCTGGGATCCGCCGGGTGGGTGTCGATCGTCGCGCCTGGCGCGACCGTGTCCACGGTCCAGGTATACGAGGCCGGCGTCGGGTCGGATCCGGACAGATTGAAGCCGCGCACCTGGAAGGTGTGACTGCCGTCCATCAGGCTGCTGTAGGCCTGCGGACCCCCCACCGGGCAGGAGGTGAACGCGGCGGCATCGAGCTTGCATTCGTAGCCCGTGGCGCCGGGCGCTTCGTAGGTGAATTCGGCTTCGTCGCTGCTCGAGTTGAGCGGCGGCCGGTCGTCGATCACGGTGTTGGGGACGCCCGGGCAGACGGCCTCGGTGATCGGGCTGCTGTCGTTGCGGGGAGCGGGGGTGACCTCTTCGAAGTCGGTGGCGCTGTTGTTGCTGTCGTCGGATTCCTCGAGCAGGGTCGGGCAGCCGGGCGTGATCTTGCGACGCAGCGCCTTGCCGGCCGTGATCCCGGCGGGAGACGCCGGGCTGCCGGCGCTGGTGCCGGTCGCGGTCTGAAGGGCGGCACCGCCGCTGAAGTTGCCCCAGGCGACGCAGTCGGCCGGGATGCCGCCGGCGTTCCAGCACGCGGCCCCACCGGCCGCGGGGACCGCGAGCCCCGAGTCGACCAGGTCCGGCGCGACGCCGAACGCGGTCGCCACGTTCGTGTCGCCGATCAACACGGTCTGCTGATTGGCCGCGTTGGCGACGCCGGAGGAGAAGGTCGAGCTGTGGACCAGCGTGCCGCTCGTGTTGTAGAGGGTCATCGCGTGGCCGCTGAGAAAGCCCTGGCCGCCGGCGTACATCTGCAGCTCGACGTAGCTGTCGTTGCTCGACCCGGCGTAGACCTCGCGCACCTTGATCAGGTGGAACGTCGCCTGGGCTGAAGGGGCAAAGGCAAGCAGAATCGCCGCAACCAGCAAGGGCGAGACGAGGCGAAGCCCTCGCCTCGCCGTGCGAAACAACCGCTCGCCTCCACGATTGTGGGTACCCATCCGTTTATGCGTACGGACGAGCGGCCGCCCGGGTTCAATCCGACTGGAGAAGCCTTACCGCTACGCTCCCGATATGTCTTCCAAGCGGCAGATATTCGTCGGCGGGGTGCCGATCGGCGGCGGCGCGCCGGTGGCGGTGCAGACGATGACCAAGACCGAGACCGCCAACCTGGCGGCGACGATGGAGCAGATCCGCAAGGTCGCCGACGCGGGGGCGGACATAGTCCGTGTGGCGGTACCGCGCGACGACGACGTCGAGGCGCTGAAGACGATCGTCAAGGACTCGCCGATCCCCGTGATCGCCGACATCCACTTCAACCACACGCTGGCGCTGAAGGCGATCGACGCCGGCGCCCACTGCATCCGGCTCAACCCCGGCAACATCGGCGGGCGCGACAAAGTCGCAGAGGTGGCCGAGAGGGCGACGGCCGCCGGCGTGCCGATGCGGATCGGGGTCAACTCGGGCTCGCTGCCCAAGCATTTGCACGAGCTGGAGCGCGAGGCGCCGGTCGAGGCGCTGGTCGCCGCGGCGGTCGAGTTCGTCGAGCTGATGGAGGGCCTGGACTTCGAGCAGTTCAAGGTCTCGATCAAGTCGACCAACGTGCCCAATACGATCGCCGCCAACCGGCTGCTCGCCGAGAGGATCCCCTACCCGCTGCACCTGGGGATCACCGAGGCGGGGACCAAATGGTCCGGCGCTTTGAAATCCTCGGTCGGGCTTGGGACGCTGCTCGCCGACGGCATCGGCGACACGATCCGGATCAGCCTTTCGACCTTTCATGCCGAGGAGGAGGTCAAGGTCGCCTGGGAGATCCTCAAGGCGCTGCAGCTGCGCGAGCGCGGCCCGGTGCTGATCGCCTGTCCGACCTGCGGCCGCCTGCAGTTCGACATGGATTCGGTCGTCGCCGAAATCGAGCAGCGACTCGAGAGCTATGCCGAGCCGGTGGAGGTGGCTGTGCTGGGCTGTGCGGTCAATGGCATCGGCGAGGCCAGCCACGCCGATTTCGGCATTGCCGGCGCCAAGAACGAGGGCCTGATCTTCGCCCACGGCAAACCCCTGCGCAAGGTGCCGCAGGCGGCGTTGGTCGACACCCTGTTCGAGGAGATCGACAAGTCGCTGGACCGCGGGAGGGTCGAGGTCGACGAGGCCAAATCACGCGAGGGAGCCGCCTGGCTGGCCAAGATCGAGGAGGAAAACGCCGGCGAACTGACCCCCGAGAGGATCGCCAAGCTGGAGAAGGAAGCGGTCGAAAAGGGGGAGTCGGACAAAGTCCTGCTGGACGAGGAGGCTTCACCCACGGCCGGGCGCCGCTTCACCCGCGCCTGAGTCGTCCCACGCGAAAGCTCCTGTCGCCAGCTATCCGCCTAACTAGTGGATAGGTTTCCCGCAGTGACGCGGTTGAGCCAGACGTTTCTGCCCACGCTGAAGGATTCCCCTTCGGATGCGGAGGCCGTGTCGCACAAGCTGATGGTGCGCGCCGGGTTGATCCGGCAGCTCGGGGCGGGTTTGTGGACCTATCTGCCCGCTGGCTGGCGGACGATCCGGAAGGTCGAGGCGATCCTGCGGGAGGAGATGGAGGGGATCGGTTGCCATGAGATGCTGATGCCGGTACTGCAACGCGCCGAGCCGTGGCTGTAGACGGGTCGCTGGGAGATCGACGAGCTGTTCAAGCTCGAGGATCGCAGGGGCGCGCCGATGGCCCTGGCGATGACCCATGAGGAGTGCGTCACCTACCACGTGGCACGCGAGGTGCGCTCCTACCGCGACCTGCCGCTGATGCTCTTCCACATCCAGACCAAGGAGCGCGACGAGCCGCGCCCGCGCGCCGGCGTCCTGCGCACCCGCGAGTTCACGATGAAGGACGCCTACTCCTTCGACCGCGACGAGGAGGGGCTGGCGCGCTCCTACGAGGCGCAGAGCGGTGCCTACGGGCGGATCTTCGACCGCTGTGGGCTGCGCTGGTACCGGGTCGAGTCCGACGTCGGGATGATGGGCGGCTCCGGCGCGCACGAGTACATGGCGCCCTGTCCGGCAGGTGAGAACGAGGTGGCACTGGCCCCGGGATACGCCGCCAATGTCGAGATCGCCTCGGCTGATCCGCGGGCCGTCGAGCTGCCGGTGGCACTGGACGCACCCGAGGAGATCGATACGCCCGGCTTGGCCAAGGTCGAGGAGGTGGCGGACCACCTCGGGCTCCAGCACGGAGCCTTCATCAAGACCCTGCCGATCATCGTCGAGGGGCGCGGGATGGTCCTCGTGCTGCTCCGTGGCGACCACCGGCTCAACGAGATCAAGCTGCGCAACGGGATGAAGACCGACTTCCGCCAGGCGAGCAGCGAGGAGATCGAGGCGCAGCTCGGCCCGGTCGGCTACCTCGGCCCGGTCGGCAGCGGCCTGCCGATCATCAAGGACGCGGCGCTCACCGGCAGCTCATACGTCTCCGGCGCCAACAAGCCGAACGCCCACCTGCGTGGCATCGACCCCTCGCGCGACTTCGAGGCCTACGAGATGGACGTGCGCACGGTCGAGTCCGGCGACACCGCGCCGGGCGGCGGCACGATCGAGATCGAGCCCGCGATCGAGGTCGGCAACATCTTCCAGCTCGGCACCCGTTACTCGGAGCCACTCGGCGCCACGTACCTCGACGAGAGCGGGGTCGAGCGACCGATCGTGATGGGCTCTTACGGGATCGGCCCCGCCCGGGTCGTCGCCGCGGCGATCGAGCAGGGGGCCGACGAGCGCGGCATCGTCTGGCCCGCCGGCCTCGCTCCCTGGCAGGTGCAGCTCGTCTCCCTGGCCAAGGCGGGCGAAGCCGAGCGCGAGGCGGCCGATGCGCTGTACGAGACGCTGCGCGAGGGCGGGGCGGAGGTCCTCTACGACGACCGCGACGCCGGCCCGGGAGAGAAGCTGACCGACGCCGAGCTGCTCGGCTGCCCGCTGCGCGTGGTGGTCGGCCGGCGCGGCCTGGCCAGGGGGGTGGTCGAGGCAAGCGAGCGAGCAGGCGGCGCCGAGCACGAGCTGCCCGTCGAGGAAGCCGGCGAGCGCGCCCTCGCCCTGCTCCAGGGCGAGGATGGCTGATACCGCCCCCTTTGGGCGCGGTCGCATTCGCCGTCTCTTCGGGCTCGACCGCAGCGGGCCGCCGCCACGACAGACGCGGAAGGGTGAACCGCTCAATCCCTGGACGCTGCCCAACCTTGTCGGCTACCTGCGCCTCGCCGGGCTGCCGGTCTTCCTCTATCTCGCCTTCGAATCGGGCGACGGCCGCAGCGCCGCCTCAGCGACCCTCTTCTGGCTGATCGCCGCCGGCGACTACCTCGACGGCTTCATCGCCCGCGTCACCGGACAGTACAGCCGCCTCGGGGCAATGCTCGACCCGCTGATCGACCGCCTGACGATCCTCTCCGGCGCCATCGTCTGCTGGCACTTCGAGCTGCTGCCGCGCTGGGCGCTGGCGCTGTTGGTCGCACGCGAGCTGGCGATGCTGCTGCTCGCCCAGTACGGCCTGCGCCACGGCGTGCAGATCGCCGTCAACTGGCCGGGGCGGATCTCGGTCTTTCCGATCATGGGCGGCATCTTCTTTGCCCTGGTCTTCGCCGGCTGGGTGCCCACGGCGCTGCTGATCCTCGGCGTCGCTCTCGCCCTCCTGGCCACCGTCCTCTACGCCCGGACGGGCCTGCGCGCGGTGAGGGAACAGAAGGCGCAAGCCGGCTCTCAGGCTCCATAACCTTCAACCTAGAGTTGAACCTTTGGCCTGGCGACCTATAATCCGACACAGCGGCCAACGGAGGCGAAGGCCTCCCGATCAAGGAGCGAGATGGAGGACACCTTTCCGGATCTCGGTTCGCTCAGCGATGAAGAGCTGAAGGACCTGATCGACAAGCTCACCACCGAGGAGAACGAGATCTCCTACAAACGCCGGGTGTTGCACGGCAAGATCGACATCCTGCGCGCCGAGCTGGTCAACCGGCTGCGCCACAAGCGCGAAAGCGGCGACTCGCTGATCTCCGGCGACGACGTCGACCAGTTGACCGACATCCTCGCCGGCAAGGCGCAGCAACCGGGCAAGCCCGAGGACGACGCGGCGGCCTGAGGCCGGAGGATCGATGGCTGTCCACTGCCCAGAGTGCGGCATCGTCAACCCCGAGGGGGCGAACTACTGCCAGAAGTGCGGCGCCTACCTGGGCGGGCCCAAGGACGAGGGCGATGAACCGACGACGATGACCTACACGGTCGACGACACGGGTGAGCTGCAGCCGATCGACATCGACGAGGTGCTGGAGGCGAGCGGCGCGGCGCTGGTGATCCGGGCCGGGGGCGGGCGGGCCGGAGAGAGCTTCACCGTGACCGAGGAGCGGGTGAGCATCGGCCGCAGCCCCGGCGCCGGCGTCTTCCTCGACGACGTCACCGTATCCCGCAACCACGCCCTGCTGGTGCGCCGCCGCGACGGCTTCTACATCGACGACCTCGGTTCGCTGAACGGCACCTACGTCAACCGGCGGCGGATCGAGTCGCACCGACTCGCTGACGGCGACGAGATCCAGATCGGCAAGTACAAGCTCAGCTACCTGGAGAAATAGGGAGGGCCAATGGCGGTTTCCGAGCAGCAACAGCAGACTCGTCAGCGCGACTCCCGCCCGCGCAAGGCGCTCACCATCGGCGCGGTCTGCAAGATCCTGCAGAGCGAGTTCGACGACATCTCGATCTCCAAGATCCGCTACCTCGAGGATCAGAAGCTCCTGACGCCCCGCCGCACGCAGGGCGGCTATCGCCTCTACAGCCAGTCCGACGTCGAGCGACTGCGCACGATCCTGCGCCTGCAACGCGACGAGTTCCTTCCCCTGCGGGTGATCCGCCAAGAGCTCGCCGCCGGCGGTGACATCGACCTCATCGGCAGCGGCAACGCCGACCGCCGACCGGCCGCCGGCGCGGTGCGGCGGGCAATCCTGGTCAACACCTCCAGCGCCTATCTGACGCTGGAGGAGGTGATCGAGGAGACCGGCGCCCGCAGTGAGCTGGTCGCCGAGCTGGAGAACTTCGGCATCGTGCAGCCGGAGAAGCGCGACGGCAGGACGGTCTACGACGAGACCGACCGCGAGATCGTCCGCGCGGCCAACGAGCTCTCCCGGGTCGGCGTCGGCGCCCGCAACCTGCGCGTTTTCCGCTCCTCGGCAGACCGCGAGGCGAACCTGGTGGAAGCGCTGCTGGGTCCCTCGCTGCGCTCGCGCAACCCGGAGCGACGTAAGGAGGCGCTGGAGAGTCTGGAGAATCTGGCGGCAACGGTCAGCCACCTCAAGCACCTGCTGCTCGTCAGGGACCTGCGGCGACTCGCCGGGGACTGAAGCGCAAGCCGTGCCGCGCGTCACCCGCCGACGGACGATCGCGGCTCCCCTGGACGAAGTCTGGGAGCTGATCTCCGATCCCTACAGCCTGCCCCGCTGGTGGCCGCAAACGAGCCGGGTGGAGAGCGTCGACCGCAAGCCGGAGGGCAGGCGCAGCCAGTGGACCAAGGTGCTGGAGACCGCGGAGGGACGCGGCGTGCGCGCCGACTACCGCTGCCTCAGCTCGGCCAAGGGCGAACGCTACGTCTGGGAGCAGCAGCTCGCCGACACTCCCTTCGAACGCCACCTGCGCCGCTCGATCGTCGAGATCGGCCTGCGCCCGACCGAGGGCGGCACCGAGGTCAGCATCGCCTCCGAGCAGAAGCTGCGCGGCATGTCGCGTCTCGGCTCGCCGATGATGCGCGGTGGCCAGAGCAAGATCCTCGAGGCAGCGCTGGATGGCCTGGAAACCGCACTGGGAGCATCGCCGTGAACCGAGAGGCCCTCCCGGCAGGGGTTCCACTTAACTTTTTCCGAAGACACGTCGTGGCCGTCCGCGGTCGCTTTCGCGGAAAAAGTACAAGACGTTCCACCCCTACCGGGAGGGCCTCTTGATCGAACCGCGGCGGGACTCCAAGTGGTGGGGGTGGGGGGATACGGGCGTTCGGCCGGAGCTGGATGGGGAAGCGCGGGCGGTATTGCGCGAGCGGGTGGGGGAGCTGGAGCCCTGGCCGCTGGCGGTCGAGCTGGAGCGGTTCGAGCTGCCGCCGGCCGAGTCCCTGCCGGCCGGCCTGATCGAGGCGGTGGGCGAGAAGAACGTCTTCACCTCGACCGAGGATCGGCTGCGGCATGCGACCGGGTGCGGCTACGCCGACCTGGCACGGTTGCGGGGCGGGCGACTGGACGCTGCCCCTGATGCCGTGCTGTTGCCGGCCGACGCGGATGTGGTGCGTCGCGTCCTGGAAATCTGCGCCGCCGAGGGGGTCGCCGTGGTCCCCTTCGGCGGAGGCACCAGCGTCGTCGGCGGAGTCGAGCCGCTGCGGGGCAGACACGCACGCCTGGTCAGCCTCGATCTCGCCGGCCTGCGCGACGTCGAGGTCGATCCCCGTTCGCTCACCGCGCGGCTCGGCGCGGGCCTGCGCGGGCCGGAGGCCGAAGCGGCCCTGAGTGCCCAAGGCGTCGTGCTCGGCCACCATCCACAGTCCTTCGAGTACGCCACGATCGGCGGCTTCGCCGCGACCCGTTCGGCGGGCCAGGCATCGAGCGGCTACGGCCGCTTCGACGAGCTGGTCAGCTCCGTGCGTCTGATCGCGCCCGCGGGCGACCTGCGCACCCTGGAGACGCCGCACACCGCCGCCGGGCCGGCCCTGCGCGAGCTGGTCGTCGGCTCCGAGGGCACCTTCGGGGTCATCCCCGACGTGACCGTGCGGGTCAGACCCGAGCCAGAGCAGCGACGCTACGAGGCCTGGATCGCCGAGGACTTCGAAGCAGGGACGGAGATCGTCCGGGCGCTCGCGCAGGGCCCCGGCCTGCCGGATGTGATCCGCGTCTCCGACCAAGAGGAGAGCGAGGTCTCATTGGCCCTCTCGGGCCCCCGCGGGCTTGCCGCCCGGGCCTTCGGCGGCTACCTGGGCCTACGCGGCAAGCGCGGTGGCTGCCTGATCATCGTCGGGCTGGAGGGAGACGGGGAGTCGGTCTCCCGGCGCAGGGCGCTCGCCGTCCGCGCCCTGCGTCGCGGCGGCGCCGCCTATCTCGGCCAGGGAGCGGGCCGCTCGTGGGAGCACGGCCGTTTCCAGGGCCCCTACCTGCGCGACACGCTGATGGAGATGGGGGCGATGGTCGAGACGCTGGAGACCTCCCACACCTGGTCGCGCCTGCACGAGCTTCACGCCGCGGTCGGCGACGCGATTCGCGGCTCCCTCGACGGCCAGGGCACGCCGGGACTGGTCTTCTGCCACCTCTCGCATGCCTATGCCGACGGTGCCTCGCTCTACTTCACCTTCATCTGCCGCTCTCGCCGCGGTGCCGAGATCGAGCAGTGGCGCGCGGTCAAGCGCGCCGCCTCGGAAGCGATCATCGCCACCGGCGCCACGATCACCCACCATCACGCCGTTGGCCGCGACCACGCCCCCTACATGGAGGCCGAGGTGGGGGACACCGGGATCGATGTCCTGCGCTCCGTCAAGGAGCAGCTGGACCCGGCCGGAATCATGAACCCGGGCAAGCTCCTGCCGGGCTAGCCGGCTGCCTTGCCGGCCTTGGCCACCGGCCCGGTGATTTCCCCGGTGAGGACGGTTTCACCCGTGTAGCGGGGAAGGCTCTTTTCCCGCTTTGCCCGGGCCACCTCCTGCTGGTAGGCGGCGTTCGAGGTGCGGGAGACGTAGATCTGGTCGAAGGCGCCGCTGGCGACGTAGGCGAGCAGTTCGGCCGGAATGCTGAAGCGGGCTCCGAGTTTGCCGCTGTCACCCACCGGGACGCTGCCGACGCGCAATGAGAGCTTCGGGGTGCGGTAGAGCCAGATCGTGTAGGACTGCCCCGTTTCCGTCGGTTCGAGGCCTTCGGCGGTCACCTGGAGGACGATTTCTTCTTTGCCGACGCGGCCAAAGACGGCGCGGCCGTTGGCCTCGCTGCCGTCCACGGGTTCGAGCACCGCCTGCGTGACGCTGCCTTCTTCTTCAGTGGCGATTTCGGTCCCGGCCCCCCCGGTGGAGGCTGAGCCCGAGTCGGAGGTGCCGCTGAAGATGGCGATCGCGCCCAGCACGATCGCCACAATCGCCAGGCCGCCGCCCGCTATCAGCAGGAAACGGCGTCGCTCGACTGGAAGCGTGGGACGCTGCGGCCGGGGCGCAGGTTTCGCGGTGTCCCGCGGCTGCGACGCGGTGGCGGGGGGCGGCGCGGCTGGCTCAGGCCCTGCCGGCGGCGTGGTGGACTCAGGAGCGGGGGGAGGAGGGGGAGCCTCGGGCGGCGGGGCGTCCATTGCGGCAAGCGCATCGCGCACCTCGTCGCGCACCTCGTCAACGCTCATTCCCTTCAGCGCCGCGATGTCCTCATAGCCCTGCTCGCGCTGGGCGAGCAAGCGCAACAGCGCCCTCTGGTCGTCACTGAGTGGCATAACCCGGCGGAAGACTATGCGACGCGCCTTAAGCCCACATTGCGCCGCCTCAAGATCCGCGCGGTAGAGATTTGGACCGAATAGCGGTTCAAACCTCTACCGCGGGTCGGGAGGTAGGGTCCGCCCGATGGCGGATGACCCACGCGGCCTCGAGTCGCATTTCGACGGCCTGATCGGCACCGAGTGGCTCAGCGACGACCCCGACGGCGCCGGGGCTCGAATCCCCATCCGCGACGACCTGCGCCAGCCCTTCGGCCTGATGCACGGGGGCGTCATGTCGAGCCTGGTCGAGAGCGTCTGCTCGCGGGCCACGGCGCTGGCGGTCTTCGGCGATGGGATGGCGGCGATGGGCCAGTCGATCGACGTCAACTTCATGCGCCCGATCACGGCCGGCCACGCCGAGGTCAGGGCCAGGGCCCGCCACCGCGGCCGCACCACCTGGGTCTGGGAGGCGGAAGTCCTGAATGCCGATGGCCAACTCTGCGCCCTCGCGCAAATGACCATCGCCGTTAGGCCGTTGCCAGATCAAGCCTGACAAGGACACAGGGAGCGTGGCGTGCTCTGCACGCGAGCGACCGAGGACACCGTCAGGCGCCGGTATGGCGACGGCCTAACCCCCAAAGCGGTTCGTAATCGGCAGACGCCGGTCGCGGCCGAAGGCCTTCGGCGTGATGCGGATGCCCGGCGCCGCCTGGCGGCGCTTGTACTCGGAGCGGTCGACCATGCGCACGACCTCATCGACGACGTCACCCGGCAAACCGGCGGCGACCATCTCCTCGCGGCCCTCGTCGCGCTCGACATAGGCCTCGAGCACCCGGTCGAGCAGCTCGTAGGGCGGCAGGCTGTCGCTGTCGAGCTGGTCGGGCCGCAGCTCGGCCGAGGGCGCCCGCTCGAGCACCGAGGCCGGCACCAGCTCACGGCCGGCCTCGGCATTGCGGTGTCGGACCAGCTCGTAGACCAGCGTCTTCGGCACGTCCTTGATCGCGGCGAAGCCACCTGCCATGTCG
>JASLJO010000058.1 GCA_030152505.1 Solirubrobacterales bacterium
TCGAGGTCGACGGCACGCTCTCCGGCCCACGCTTCGAGCAGCTGGCCAAGGTGGCGGCGGCGACCTCGGCCTCGATCATCTACTCGGGCGGCGTCGGGACCCTCGACGACCTGGTGCGGCTGCGCGCCGAGGCGGCGCCGAACGTGGAGGGCGTGATCGTCGGCCGGGCACTCTACGAGCGCCGCTTCACAGTCTCGAGGGCGATCGCTGCCCTAGCCTGAAGTGGCAATGGTTCTGAAGCGAGTAATCCCGTGTCTCGATGTCGATGCCGGGCGGGTCGTCAAGGGGACGAACTTCGTCGGCCTGCGCGACGCGGGCGACCCGGTCGAGCTGGCCGAGCGCTACGACGCCGAGGGCGCCGACGAGCTCGTCTTCCTCGACATCACCGCCTCGCACGAGAAGCGCGAGACGATCGTCGAGCTGGCGCGTCGCACCGCCGACAACGTCTTCATCCCCTTCACGATCGGCGGCGGGATCCGTTCGGTGGAGGACGCCCAGGCCGTGCTCGACGCCGGCGCCGACAAGATTTCCGTCAACTCCTCGGCTCTGGCACAGCCAGAGATGCTGAGCGAGCTGAGTGCTCACTTCGGCGCCCAATGCGTGGTCCTGGCAATCGACGCCAAGCGCGAGGAGGGCGGCTGGGGCGTATACGTGAACGGCGGTCGCAGGCGGGTCGATGGACGCGATGCGGTGTCCTGGGCCAGGGAGGGCGTGGAACGCGGGGCGGGGGAGGTGCTGCTGACGAGCATGGACCGCGATGGCACCGAGGACGGCTACGACATCGAGCTCACCCGCGCCGTCGCCGACGCGGTCTCGGTTCCGGTGATCGCCTCCGGCGGTGCCGGCTCGCTCGGCCATCTCAGCGAGGCGATCGCCGAGGGGCACGCGGACGCGGTCCTCTGCGCCTCGATCTTCCACTACGGCACATATCGCGTGCGCGACGCCAAGCGGCATCTCGCCGACGCGGGAATCCCGGTCCGCGCCTGACACATCTGACAATAGGCGCGACACCACCGCACCGTGGTCGAGCTTTTGGTCGCTATTCGGACTCAAGCTCTGCCACGGTCGTGGATCGTGGTAGGGATGACGGATACCGTGGAGTCAATCGAGGACATCGGCGAGGCGCTGCGCCGCAACCACCATGAGCTCGTCGCCCTGGGTGAGAGCGCCGACGCCCCCCTCTACCTGGTCGGCGGAGCGGTGCGCGACCTGTTGCTCGGCCGCCCCCGCGCCGATGTCGACCTGGTGACGGTCGGCGACGTTGGGGCGTTGGCCGCGAGCCTCGACGCCGAGCCGGTCGAGCACGAACGCTTCGGCACTGCAAAGGCGAGGTTCGAAGGGCACGTGATCGATATCGCCGGCGCCCGCTCGGAGAGCTATCCGCACCCGGGGTCACTGCCTGAGGTGAAGCCAGCGACCGAAATCGAGACGGACCTCGGGCGGCGCGACTTCACGATCAACGCGATGGCCATCCCATTGCGGAGAGAGGTGGCGCTGATAGACCCCTTCGGGGGCCGCGCCGACCTCGAAGCCGGCGTCCTGCGGGTGCTGCACGAGCGATCCTTCGAGGACGATCCGACGCGAGCTGTCAGGGCGGCGCGCTACGCGGCGCGTTTCGACTTCGCGCTCGAGCCGGAGACGGCGACGCTGGTACGCGCGGCGGACCTGTTGTCCGTCTCGGCGGACCGTCGCCGCACGGAGCTGTTGCGACTGGCGGGCGAGCAGAATGCCGCACGGGGCTTCGAGTTGCTGGTCGAGTGGGGACTGGTCGAGCCGCGCCAGGGGGGCATCGCCCTGGTCGCAGCCGCGGCGGAGCTGCTCTCGGCGCCGACCTGGCGTGGAACCGCATCCCGCGAAGAGGCGCTGCTGGCGGCTGCGCTGGGGCCGACCGGGGACGAGGAGGCGCTCGCGCGCGCACGACCGGAGAAGCCGTCGGCCGCGGTCGCGCTGGCGCACAACCACGATCCGGTCGAGCTCGTGCTTGCCAGGGCCCTCGGCGCCGAGTGGCTCGATCGCTACATGGACGAGTGGCGCGGAATCGTGCTCGAGATCGACGGCGACGACCTGGTGCGGGCCGGCGTGACACAGGGCCCGCGAGTAGGGCTTGGCCTCGCCGAGGCGCTGCGACGCAAACTCGATGGTGAGATCTCGGGCCACGACGAGGAGCTGTCGGTTGCCCTCGCGGCCGCGGAGGGCTCTCGATGAAGTGGGAGGAGAAGGACGGCATCCGCTGGCTCGAGGCCGACCTGCCGGCCGCGCGGGCCGTCTTCTCGACCCGTTCGGCCGGCTCGGTGAAAGGGAATCACGCGCGGCTCGCCAAGGCGCTCGGCATCGCGCCCGAGCGGATCGTCAGCGGCCGCCAGGTACATGGCAGCGCGTTGACCGTCCACGAGGAATCGACTGAGGAGACACCCGAGGTCGACGGGCACGTTTTGCTCACCCCGGCGCCGGTCGGCCTCGTCTACACGGCCGACTGCCTGCCGGTGGCGCTCGCGGGACCGGGCGGCGCCGCGATCCTGCACTGCGGTTGGCGCGGCCTGGCAGCGGGAATCGTCGCCTGTGGGGCGGAGGCCGTCGGCGCCACGCACGCCGCGATCGGACCGGGAATCGGTCCCTGCTGCTACGAGGTGGGGGACGAGGTGCTCGAGGCCTTCGACGAACTCGGCGACAGCGTCGCCTCGGACGGCATGCTCGACCTGTACGAGGTCGCACGGCGGCTGCTGCTCGACGCCGGCGTCGAGCAGATCGAATCGGCCGCGCTCTGTACCCGCTGTGAGGAGGGTCTCTTTTTCTCCCACCGCCGCGACGGCGGCCCGGGTCGGCAGGCGGGGCTCGTCTGGCTCGAACCGGGGCCAGGCTGAGATGCCCGGCCTGATCCACGGTCTCGAGCCGGCCAAGATCGCGGCCAACCTCGAGCGTGTGCGCGAGCGCGCCGGCGAGCAGGTCGAGATCCTCGCCGCGATCAAGTACGTGCCGCTCGAGGAGCTGGGTGCCCTCGCCGAGGCCGGGATCGAGCTGGTCGGCGAGAACCGCCAGCAGGACCTCGAGACAAAGCAAGCGCGCTGGGGGGATGCCTTTGCCTGGGACTTCATCGGCAACCTGCAGAGCCGCAAGGTGAAGCGCCTGCTGCCCCTCTGCCGGCTGATCCACTCCGTCGCCTCCGACTCGGCTCTCGAGCAGCTCGGCCGCCACGGCGGGCCCCGGACCGAGATCCTGGTCGAGGTCAACGTCGCCGGCGAGGAGGGCAAGGGGGGCATTCCCCCGAGCCGGCTCGGCGCCTTCATCGAGCGCTGCCCGGTGCGGGTCTCCGGCTTGATGACGATGCCGCCGTTCAGCACCGACCCCGAGGACTCGCGTCCGCATTTTGCTCGCCTGGCCGAGCTGGCCGGCGAGCACAGCCTCGAGCGGCTCTCGATGGGCACCTCGCAGGACTGGGCTGTCGCGGTCGAGGAGGGAGCAACGATCATCCGGCTCGGCACGGCCCTCTACATGTAGAGGGCCTGAGGGGCCATAATTGGTGGAGGAATCGGTCGGTTCGGGCCGAAAGAGCGCAAGCAATGGCACTTCGAGACACGTGGCATAAAGCGTTGGTCTACTTCGGGCTGGCCGAAGAGCACGACTACGGGCCCGAGTACGAGGAAGACTTTCCCGAGACCTCGGAAGAGGAAATCGAGGCTCGGCGTGAGTCGGGGCAGGTGCGCCGTCTGCCGACCTCCCGTCGCTCGCGCCGTGACGAGATCGACGACATCTTCGCCGACGACGAGCCGATCTCGGCCTCGCGCACGCGTACGCTGCGTCCGGTCGGCGGCGATTCCGACGTCAAGGTCCACCTCGTCATCCCGCGCAACTTCAACGATGCCCAGCAGGTCGCCGATCAGTTCAAGCGCTCGGTGCCGGTGATCCTCAACCTGCAGACCACCGACCACGAGCTCTCCAAGCGGATGATCGACTTTTGCTCGGGGCTCACCTATGCGCTTGACGGTGGTATGCAACGGATCGCCGAGAAGATCTTCCTGCTGACGCCGCGCAACGTCGAGGTTTCGGCCGAGGAGAAGGCTCGGCTGCTCGACAAAGGGTTCTTCAACCAGTCGTAGGTGTTGTGGGAGAGGGATTGGTTCCCTCCCGCTCAACTTTTTCGGTGATTGGATCTTGCCGTCCGAGTTTGTGGCGGCGAAAAAGTACAAGCCGCTTGGAGGGAGACCAATCCCCCTCCCATCGGCCCTCAGCTGCCAGGCGCCCCTGACCCCCTGACCGCGGCTAGGCTGCCGACCATGGTTGTGGGATTCATCGGTGCCGGGAACATGGCCGCGGCGATGGCGCGGGGCTGGGTCGGTGCTGTCGATCAGATGGTCTTCACCGACTCGGGGTCGGGAAAGGCGGCTGAACTGGCCGAGGAG
>JASLJO010000099.1 GCA_030152505.1 Solirubrobacterales bacterium
CGAGCACTTTGATCCGCACCGTGTCGCCGATCGAAACGGTGCGGATCAAAGTGCTCGACATCGACCGTGACCGGCAGCGGATCTCGCTCGGCCTCAAGCAGACGCAGGAGGACCCGTGGCAGCGGGTGATCAGCACCCATCGTCCCGGCGACGTGCTCGAGGGAACGGTCACCAAGGTCGTCGCCTTTGGCGCCTTCGTCGAGATCCTGCCGGGGGTCGAGGGCCTGGTCCACATCTCCGAGCTTGCCGACCACCACGTCGAGAACCCCAGCGAGGTGGTCGAGCCGAATTCGAACCTGAACGTGAAGATCCTCGAGATCGACGAGGAGCGGCGGCGGCTCTCGCTCAGCATCAAGCGGGTCGAGGGGCAGAACATGCCGATGGGCGACCTTGGCGAGCAGATTCAGGCCGCTGAGGGTTCGGATGACGCTTCCGACGATGACTCTCAGGCCGCGGGTCCTGTCGGCGCAGGGGACCCACCGTCTCCTGCGGTAGCTGAAGCTTCCTCGGAGACGGTTCCCCCTATGGCGCCACCCGCTGGAGAGGACGTCCCTGAGCCCCCTGCTGAGGTCGAGGAGCCTGTGGCCGAGGTCCCCGCTGAGGAGCCTGAAGCTGAGGAGCCCGACGTCGTAGCTGAGGAGCCTGGGGCCGTTGCGGAGGAGCCTGAGGTCGAGGTCTCGGCTGAGCAGGCTGAGGAGCCTGGGGTGGAGGCGCCGGCTGAGGAGCCTGAGGCTGAGGAGCCTGCTGAGCAGGTTGAGGAGTCCGACTCCGTCGAGTCCTGAGCCGGGCTGTGGCCCGGCCGCTGACAATCGGGCTCACCGGGGGGATTGCGGCTGGGAAGTCGGAGGCTCTGGCTGCGTTCGAGCGGCTGGGGGCAGCGACGATCTCCAGTGACGCCGTCGTGCACGAGCTGCTCGGGACCGAGCCGTTGCTGTCGCGTCTGGCCGAGCGGTGGGGAGAGGACGTGGTGCCCGACGGCACGGTCGACCGGGGCAGGATCGGCTCGATCGTATTCGCCGATCCCGGGGAGCTGGAGTGGCTCGAGGCGCAGATCCATCCGCTGGTCGGCGAACGGATCGGCAGCTGGCTTGCAGCGCTGCCCGACGAGGCCGGCGTCGCGGTGGTCGAGGTGCCGCTGCTGTTCGAGTCCGGCATGGAGGAGGTCTTCGACACGACCGTCGCCGTGATCGCCACCGACGAGGTCCGCCGCGAGCGTGCCGCCGGGCGCGGCCACACGCTCGTCGACGAGCGCGAGGCGCGCCAGCTCGCGCAGGCGGAAAAGGCGACGCGGGCCGAGCACGTGGTGGAGAACGACGGCAGCGTCGAGGATCTCGAGCGTGAGCTGTCCGTGCTGATCGAGAAGCTCGGTGGATGAGACGGAAGGCGAGGCGTCGTCGCCGGCGCCTGCTCGTCGCCGGCACGGCGGTCGTGGCAGGGATCGCGGTCGGCCTTGCGCTCGGTCTGCCGGGCAAATTCGACGACGTGATCCAGGAGCTGACCTTGCCGCTTCGCCACGAGGACATCATCCGCCAGCAGGCCGCCGACAAGCACGTCGACGCCTCGCTGATCGCCGCGGTGATCTACGCCGAGTCGCGCTTCGAAGACCAGACCTCGAAGGCCGGCGCCCGCGGGCTGATGCAGATCACGCCGGCGACCGCGAACGAGATCGAGCGGCTCAGCGGCGGTACGACCTTCAGGCTGGAGGATCTGGGCGATCCGGAAATCAACATCCGCTATGGCACCTTCTACCTGCATGAACTTCTCGTGCGCTACGACGGCAACGAGGTGGCGGCGATCGCCGCTTACAACGCCGGCCCGACCCAGGTCGACGAATGGGGTGGGGCGGACTTGACGATCGACCAGATCCCGTTGGACGAAACGCGCGGCTACGTCGCCGCGGTGCTCGACAAGCAGCGGGTTTACCGCGAGAAGTACCCCAAGGAGCTGGGATATTGAGCACGCCGCCGCGCCCTCGTCTCGCCGCCCTGGCGGTGGCGGTCGGCCTCGTGCTCGCCGACTCCTCGATCGTCGTCCTGGCGCTGCCGCAGATCTACCGCGAGCTCGACACGAGCGTCGCCGGGGTCACCTGGGTACTGGTCTCCTTCAACCTGGTGATGGCGCTGGCCGCCGTCCCGGCGGCCCACCTCGCCCGCCGGATCGGGCCGGGCCGGGCCGCCGCGATCGGCCTCGCCGTCTTCGCCGGCGCGGGCATCGCCTGCGGCCTCTCTGAGCACCTCAGCACGCTGATCGCCGCCCGCTGCGTGCAGGCGCTGGGTGGCGCCGCCGCGGTGACCGCCGTGCTGGAGCTTCTGCCCGCCACGGTTGGCTCCGAGCGCCGCGCGGTCGCGGTCTGGGCCATGGCCGGGGCCACCGGGGCCGCGCTCGGGCCGGCGGTCGGCGGCCTGCTCACCGAGCTTGTCTCCTGGCAGTCGATCTTCCTGATCCAGGCGCCGATCGCGATCGCCGCCGGGATCCCCGTGCTCGCCGTCGCCCGCCACGAGGCGTCGACCGGGATAGTCGAGGCCGAGCTGCGCCGCACCGGTCGCCCGCACGTGCTCGCCAATCTGGCCCTGGCGATGGTCTCGGCAGCGATCGCCGCGGCTCTCTTCCTGCTCGTGCTGCTCCTGATCGAAGGTTGGCGCCTGAGCCCGATCGGCGCCGCGATCGTCGTCTCGGCGATACCGCTGTCGGCGCTGCTTGGCGCCCGCATCGGGCCGGGCGTGGGCAGCGAGAGGGCGCGCGCGGCGGCGGGGGCGATTCTGGTCGCGGGCGGCCTCGGTGGCCTGGCGCTCTTGCCAAAGGCGACCGTGGCCTTGACTCTGCCGCCTCAGCTGCTGGTCGGCGTCGGCCTCGCCCTGGTGCTCTCGGCGCTGACCGAGACCGCTCTGATGGGACGGGCGCCGCAGGCGATCCACGGCGGCTGGACGATCTCCGCCCGCCATGCCGGTGTGGCGATCGGCCTGATCGTGCTCACCCCGGTCTTCACGGCCGACATCGCCCAGCAGCGCCACGATGCGATCGACGCCGGCACCGCCGTCGTGCTGGACGCCAGGGTCGATCCGCTGCTCAAGCTGGAGCTGGCGCAGCGGATCGAGGACCGTCTCGAAGGCGAGCGGGGCAAGGTGCCGACGATCGGTCCCGCCTTCGAACCGCTGCCGAGCGATCCCGAAGACCGCGCCGACGTGATCGGCCTGCGCGAAGAACTGCAGGATCAGCTCGACCGCGCCGCCACCCACGCCTTCAGTCCCTCCTTCGGCCTCGGCGCCCTGCTCGGCCTGTTGGCTCTGATCCCGATCGGCCTGGCTCGGAGGGTGGATCTATGAGCACCGGGAGCAGGGGAGGGTTCCTGGTGGCCGCCGCAGTCGCGGCGTCGCTCGTACTCGTCTTCGCCTACCTCGCCGCCGGGGGCTCCTCCTATGAGCCCGCCAAGGTGCAGGACCCCTGCAAGCCGCGCCCCTGGCGCAACCCCGAAGGCCTCGAGCAGATCGCCGAACAGTTCTCACTCTCGGCGCTCGACGGCGCCGCCTGCAAGCTCGGCGTCAGCCGCGAGACTTTGGCGCGGGCGCTGGCGACGCCCGCCTCGCGCGAACGCTTCGTCAAGCGCTATGGCATCGACGACGCCGAGCTGGCGCGGGCGATCCGCGCCGGTCTGCTGCGGGCGGTCGACGACGCTGAACGCGCCGGGGCGCTTAGCCCCCTGCTGGCCGGCCCATTGCGAGCGACGCTACGGCAGATCCCGATCGACCAAGCAATCGAACTGATCCAAAACGCCCGTTCCCTCCTCGACAATCTCCAGACCTTCCTGGGTCCGGCCGGAGGGCTCCTGGAACAGTTCCTCCCCTGAGCCGAGCTCATCCAGCTATCAACGACCGGGCCGATCCCGGTAGGGGTGAAACGTCTTGTACTTTTTCGTCGACTGCCCCCGGGCGTCAGCAGAAATCCGCATCCTCGAAAAGTTAAGTGGAACCCCTACCGGGATCGGCCCGGGTAGATCTACTTCTTGAAGACGAATCGCTGGCTTTTGACGTTCCAGGAGATGCCGGTGCAGAGCTCTTCCGGCGTCACGCCGAGGGCGCTGGAGAGCTTGATGATGGTGCCGAGCCGCGGCTCGCGCCCGCCTCGCTCCAGCAGCGATATCTCGGTGCGGTGCAGATCGCAGCGAAAGCCCAGCTCCTCCTGAGAGACCCCGGCTTTCGAGCGGGCCTTGCGCAGGCTGACGGCAAATCGGTCGCGTGGTTTCATCGGCGGAATTCTCTGTGTTTGACGACAGCGGTACTACAGACAGCGAGCTTCAAACCGAAACTCTTACGTTTATCCTATCCAGGGGTCAGCTGCGGGTGGCCCGCCAGACCCACAGCATCGCCAGGGGCTGCAGCGGCAGGCGGGCCCAGAGTGCCCAGCGCGGTACCCGGTCCAGGTCCAAGCCGCGCACGTGCTCGGGGTTGAGCGCCATGTGGACGTTGGCGGGGAAGACCGCGGCCAGCAGCGCCAGCAGCCACCAGCGGGCCAAGCGCCGCGTCCGCGCCGGTACCACGGCGGCACCGCCGGCGAGCTCCGCCAGCCCGCTGACGATCACCGCCTCGCGGTGGCGCGGCAGCGAGGGCGGCATCATCGCCTCGTAGCTGCGGGGGATGACGAAGTGCATCGTCCCGGCGAGGGCGAAGAATCCGGCGAGGGCTTTCTGCGAGCGGCTCACGGCGGGCAGGCTAGCGCCTGGCGACTTTCCCGTCGCATTGGCGGGAAAGTCGCCACGCTAAGGTCACCCCCGATGCCCGAGTTCAAGCTCAACCCCGCCTACACGCCGACCGCCGATCAGCCGAAAGCGATCGCCGGCCTGGCCGAGGGGCTGGAGCGGGGGGAGCACTTTCAGACGCTGCTCGGGGCGACCGGGACCGGCAAGACCTTCACCATGGCGGGGACGATCGCGGCGGCGCAGCGGCCCGCGCTGGTGATCGCCCACAACAAGACGCTCGCCGCGCAGCTCTGCAACGAGTTCCGCGAGTTCTTCCCCGACAAC
>JASLJO010000178.1 GCA_030152505.1 Solirubrobacterales bacterium
GAGGTCGAGCTCCTTCTCGTAGGAGACCGTCAGGTGTTCGGGGAAGTCCTCGTAGGAGGCCGAGAACCAGCGGCTGATCGCGGCGTCGTAGCGGGCGATGTGGGTGAAGGCCTCGTTGGCGAGCCAGTGGCTGGTCGAGGCGGATACCTCGCCGCCCGACTCCTCCAGCTCGGCGCAGACCGCGTCGTAGGACTCCGGTTTGACGATCACGGCGACGCCCTGGTGGTTCTTCGCCGCGGCACGGATCATCGTCGGTCCGCCGATGTCGATGTTCTCGACCGCCACCTCGGGGTCGACCTCGTGGGCGGCGACCGCCTCCTCGAACGGGTAGAGGTTGACGCAGACGAGATCGATCGGCGCGATCCCCTCGCGCTCCAGGGTCGCCATGTGCTCGGCATCCGATCGCCGCGCCAGCAGCGCCGCATGGAGCCGTGGGTGCAGCGTCTTCACCCGGCCGCCGAGGATCTCTTCCTGGCCGGTGAACTCGGCGACGTCGGTGACCTCCAGCCCGGCCTCGCGCAGGGCGCTCGCGGTGCCGCCGGTGGAGAGGATCTCGACCCCATGTGCCGCCAGGGTGCTGGCGAAGTCGGCGACGCCGGTCTTGTCGGAGACCGAGATCAGCGCCCGGCGCACTCGGATAGCGCCGTTGCTCAAGACCTCGGATCGGATGTCTGCGGGAGCCTCACTCATCGGTGACCACGACCGCGCGCGGGTCGCTCGTGTCGATGCTAACCCGGCCGGCCGCGATCATGCGGATCGCCTCCGGGTAGAGCTCGTGCTCGACCGCGTGGATCGCCTCCTCCAGCCGCTGCCGGTCCCGGTCGGCGGGCACCGACACCTCACGCTGCGCGATCGGCGGCCCGGTGTCCACCCCCTCGTCGACGAAGTGGACCGTCACGCCGGTCGTCTCGACGCCCGCTTCCAGCGCCTGGCCGATCGCGTCGAGGCCGGGGAAGGCGGGCAGCAGCGCCGGGTGGATATTGACGATGCGGTTGCGGAAGCGGGCGACGAAGGCGGGGGAGAGGAGCTGCATGTAGCCAGCGAGGACGACAAGGTCGGCGCCGCGCGCCCCGATCCACTCCGCCATCGCCGCGTCGCGCGCGTCGCGGCCGGCGAACTCGTCGCCGGGGAAGACGGCGGTCTCGACACCGGTCGCCCGCGCCCGCTCCAGCGCCCGCGCCTCCACCTTGTCCGACCCGACTCCGACCACCTCGATCCCCTCGCGGCCGTGCAGCGCGTCGAGGATCGCCTGGAGATTGGTGCCACTGCCCGAGGCGAGGACGACCAGCTTGAACACGTCGGTCACCGTGGCATTATCGCCGCGTGACGTTCCTCGATCGTCTCGGTGTCACCGCACCCGTCGTCCAGGCGGGGATGGGCGGCGGGATTAGCCGCCACGAGCTGGCGGCCGCGGTCTCGGAGGCCGGCGGCCTGGGGACGATCGCGGTCAACGGCGCGGCGGCGATCGAGCGCGAGCTGGCCGCCGCGCGGGCGCTGACCGGTCGGCCGATCGCGGTCAACCTGCTGCTCCCGTTCGCCCGCCGCGACTGGTTCGAGGCCGCGGCCGCGGCCGATGTGGTCGTCACCTTCTGGGGCCGCCCGAAGCGGCGCACCGGCGGCGTCTGGGTTCACCAGTGCGGCTCGGTGGACGAGGCGCGGGCTGCGCACGCCGCGGGAGCCGACGCCGTGATCGTCCAGGGCATCGAGGCCGGGGGGCACGTGCGCGGCACTGTCCCCGCACTGACGCTGCTAGCGGAAGCTCGTGCCTCGCTGCCGGACGACTTCCCATTGCTGCTCGCCGGCGGCATCGCGGAGCGAGGCGACGTCCGGCAGGCGCTCGAGGCCGGCGCCGAGGGGGCGGTCGCGGGCACCCGCTTCCTCCTCTCCGAGGAGAGCCGCGCCCACCCGGAGTACAGGCGGCGCCTGTTCGGCGCGGACGAGACCGTTCTCACCGGACTCTTCGGCCTCGGCTGGCCGGCGCCTCACCGTGTGGTTCCCAATGCGGCGACCGAACGTCAGCTCAGCGGTGACGGCCGCGTCCCCGTCCTGAACCGGGTGTTCAATAGCGCCTTTGCCCCAGGTGCACGCTTCGCTCCGGCCTCGTTTCAGGCGCGCCTGGCCCGCGCCCAGCGTCCCAGCAGCCGCCTGCTGACGCCGCTCGGGCCGACCGACGACGGGCCGCCGAACCTGCTCGACGCCGGCCCGCTCTATGCGGGTGAGACGGTCGCGCGAATCGACGAAATTCAACCGGCCACCGAGATCGTCGCCCGGCTGACGCCATAGATGTTCCTTGTTCCTTTCCCGTACCGCTCCAGTTCCTCTTTGCTACGGTAATCGCTTCAAACGGCCGACCGGGCAGAAGGCGACGGGATCGCCGAACCTGCTCAGGCCCAATTGAAAGGCGGTTCCAATGAGTGGAGCCAATGGTGTTGCGGGCGCTTCGAACGGGCGTCTGGAGATGCATCGCGTAGGTGACCTGGAGGTGTTGGAGCACATCCAGAGGGTGCCGAAGGAGTCCCGAATCAAGACCATGGGGCGCAACGGATGGCAGCCCAAGAAGCAGGGCATCATGCTCGTGGCGAAGATCTCCGACGGAGACCATGCGGGAACCCTCCACATCTACGACGGGGGGACGCGTCACAAGCTCGCCCTGGTCACGATTGGCGAGGACTATGAGTTGCCGTGCTGGGTCGAGGACCTGACCGAGGCCGAAGCCGCGGAGAAGTTCGACATCTTCAACTCGGAGTCGAAGAAGCCGACGCCCTTTGACCACTACAAGGTCGGCATCGCCTACGGAGAGCCCCACCAGGTGGCAATCAAGAAGGCGCTGGATCAGCTGGGGCTCGTTGGCGGCGAGACGGCGAGCTACGGCAACGGCGAGCCCGGGGTGGTTGGCGCCCTGGGGGCCTGCAAAAAGGTCGTTACGGGCTCCTACAAGTCAGACCGCGAGTTGCCCGAGGGGGTGCGTTGGGACCGCGCATCTGGGCGCCTTGCGGAGATCCTTTCGATCCTCCGCGACGCCTACACCGACGAGACCGCGCACGACGCCGACATGATTCAGGCAGTCGCCCGTTTGAGAGCGCAGCACGGAGAGTTCTCCGACAAGACGCGGGGTCATTTGGTCAAGGTGATCGGCTCGAATACCGTGGCTCAGTGGCGCTCGATGGCACAGACCGTTCAGGAGGCCTCCGGCAGCCAGGGGGGCTCTTCCTCGCGTGCGAATTTCATCGCGACGCTGTTGGCGACCCACCACAACGGATCGGCCAAAGCAGGGGCAAAGCTCGATACGCCCCTTTCGCGCGCGTAACACCTGCGTGTCGGAATGGGGCGGTCCGCCGCGTCTTTCGGCCTGGGCTCTTTGTGGCGCCCAGTCGCAGACCCAATTGGCGAAGGCTGAGATCGGCTAGTACTCAGTTGGGTGCGGTGAGGCCGGGGGTATTCGACTCCCCGGTCTCACCGCCAGCTTTCTGTCCATCTCTTTCCGCCTATCTGGAGGCGGGAACGACCGCGACGTCCTCCAGGGCGAATTTTCCATTCGCCTCGGTCGGGTCGCCCAGCGGGTAGCGGCCGGTGAAGCAGGCGTCGCAGTGGACCTCGGGCGGGGTGCCGATCGCCTCGTAGACACCCTCCATCGAGAGGTAGGCGAGCGAGTCGGCGCCGAGCTCGTCGGCGATCTCATCGATCGTCCGCTCGTGGGCGATCATCTCCTCGCGGGTCGACATGTCGACCCCGTAGTGGCAGGGGTGCCGGATCGGCGGCGCCGAGATCCGCAGGTGGATCTCGCTCGCGCCGGCGTCGCGCAGCATGCCGACGATCTGCCGGGTCGTGTTGCCGCGCACGATCGAGTCGTCGACGACGACGATTCGCTGCCCGGAGACGATCTCCGGCAGCGGATTGAACTTGAGCCGCAGGCCGCGCTTGCGCAGCTCCTGCCCGGGCTGGATGAAGGTACGGGCGACGTAGCGGTTCTTGATCAGACCGTCGTCGCGCGGCAGCCCGGAGGCGCGGGCGAATCCCGCCGCCGCCGGATTGCCGGAGTCCGGCACCGAGATCACCAGGTCGGCCTCGACCGGGGCCTCGCGCCAGAGGATCTCGCCCATCCGCCCGCGAACCTGCTGCAGCACCTTGCCCTCGAGCCGACTGTCGGGACGGGAGAAGTAGATGTGCTCGAAGACGCAGTGGGCGGGACGCCGGGCCTTGACCACCTGGCGCGTGTCGAGGCCGCGCTCGGTCAGCGAGACCATCTCCCCCGGGCGCACCTCGCGCAGCAGCTCGGCGCCGACGATGTCGAAGGCGCAGCTCTCCGAGGCGACGACGAAGCGCTGCCCCAGCCGTCCCAGCGAGAGCGGCCGCACCCCGTGCGGGTCGCGGAAGGCGACGATCGCGTGCTTGGTCATCGCCACGGTCGAGTAGGCGCCCTGCAGGCGCGGCATCACGTCGGCGACCGCGTCCTCGACGAAGCGCCCCTCGTTGGAGGAGATCAGCGCCGCGATGATCTCCGAGTCCGAGGTGCCGCGGAAGGAGATCCCGGCCTCCTTCAGCTCGCCCCAGAGCTCGACCGCGTTGGTCAGGTTGCCGTTGTGGGCGAGCGCCAGCTCGCGGCCGTCGTCGCGCCAGACCGGCTGCGCGTTCTCCCAGGAGCCGCCGCCGGTGGTCGAGTAGCGCACGTGGCC
>JASLJO010000003.1 GCA_030152505.1 Solirubrobacterales bacterium
AGGCCGAGCAGCATCCCGCCACCCGCTTCGGCAACCCGCGGGTCGGCCGAGACGACGTAGCCGGGGTCGACATGGCCGCGGGCGAGTTGGAGCGCGCCGAAGTCGATCCTGCTCGTCCGCGTGTCGACATGGAAGGTGTCGTTCTGGCGTTCCTCGAAGAGCTCGGCGATGTTGGCGGGCAGGGCGACCGCGACGAGCACGAAGAGCAGCGCCGCCGCCTTGGCCGAAGGCGGCCGCCGAACGGTGTCGGCGGCGATCAGGATCAGCAGCGATCCGCTCACCAGCAGATAGCGGTAGGACTCGGGGGCGCGGATTGCGAGCGCGAGCAGCAGCCAGTACGCGCCCAGCGTCGTCAGCCAGACCCAGATCGTCGCCGGCAGTGGGCCCCGCCGCAGCCGCAGGGCAAAGGCGAGAACCGCCACCACCGCGAGTCCCTTGCCGAACCAGGTCAAATGGTTGCCGGCCTCGTAGGGGACGACTTCGTTGGTGCCGCTCAGCGCCCCGAGCGTGCCGGCGACGCCCTTGAAGAAGGTCTTCGGGATCTGCCCCAGGTTCGAGAGGTGGGCGCCTTCGGACGCGCCGAAGATCGGGGTCGCCCACAGATACCAGGCGCCGTAGAGGGCGACGGGCACGAGGAAGATCCAAGCGCGCCGCCAGCGGGGAGCCGGGCCGGTCAGCACGAGCACCGCGGCCCCCGCGCAGAAGGCGAGGCCGACCTCGATCAGCGAGGCGGAGATCGCCAGCAGCAGGCAGGCGAGGAGGTCGTCACGCAGGCCGCGCCTGCGCTGCAGGCAGAGGACGGCGCCGAGGCCGAAGGCAAGCGCCCAGGCGCTGTTGAAGTCGATCGGCCAGGAGAACTGCTCGCGGGCGAAGCCGAGGAAGAGCAGCAGCACGGCCGGTGCCAGCGCGGCGAGGTCGCCGATGCGCCTGCGGGCAAGTAGGAAGACGAGCGTCGCCGACGCGGCGATGCCGAGGACGTCGATCAGGACGAGGGCCCTGTACTTGGCGCCGATCGCGGCGAAGACGGTCTCGTAGACGAGGCGGCCGCCGAGCGCCAGGTGGCCATTGAAGGGCGCCAGCAGGTAGTGGGGAGTGAACGGCCCGGTGAAATGGATCAGGCCGTTGTCCTTGGTCGCCACCCGGCCGTAGTAGAAGAGTTCGTCGACGGCGAAGCTCTGGCCGCTGGTCACGTAGAAGGTGAGGCAGGCGGAAGCGAGGATCGCGGCGCCCAGCGCGACGAACGGAGCGCGCGGGTCGCGCAGGAGAGCGCCACGCCCACCGCTCATCGGTGCTGGGCGAGCGCGTCCCCGTCGAGTTGGTCCGGGTTGGTGTAGCCGCAGAGGGCGAGGGTGAGGTCGAACTCACCGAGGACCATCTTGAGCACCGTCTCGACGCCGGCCTGGCCACCGAGCGCGAGCCCCCAGACGTAGGGGCGCCCCAGGCAGACGGCATCGGCGCCGAGGGCGAGCGCCTTGAGCATGTCGGCGCCGCTGCGGATGCCGCTGTCGAAGAGGATCGTCAGCTCGTCGCCGACCGCCTCGGCGATCGGTGGCAGCGCGTCGAGCGAGGCGATCGCGCCGTCGACCTGGCGGCCGCCGTGGTTGGAGACGACGATGCCGTCGACGCCGCGCCGCACGGCCTCGCGCGCGTCGTCGACGTGCTGGATGCCCTTGACCACGATCGGCAGCGAGGTCGTCTCGCGCAGCCAGGCGAGGTCGTCCCAGGTGAGCGAGGGGTTGGCCTGCACACCGAGGAAGTGGCCGGTGGCGGCGCCCTGGTCCTCCTCGGGCGTCTGCTCGAGGTCGGCGCGAAAGACCGGGTCCTGGAAGTAGTTGGCGACCCCCATGCCGTTGAGGAACGGGAGCCATGCCTGCTGCAGGTCACGCGACTTCCAGCCGGGGATGAAGGTGTCGACGGTGAGCACGATCGCGCCGTAGCCGGCGGCCGCGGCCCGCTCGACGAAGCTGCGGGCCAGCTCGCGGTCGTTGGGCCAGTAGAGCTGAAACCAGCGCGGCGACTCACTGCCCGCCTCGGCGATCTCCTCCATCGTGAAGTGCGAGTTGGTGCTGGCGATCATCGGTACGCCGATCGCCGCCGCGGCGCGTGCGGTCGCCAGCTCGCCGTCCTCGTGGACGACTTTCTGCACCCCGATCGGCGCCAGCAGCAACGGTGCGGGCATCGCCGTCCCCAGCAGCTCGATCGAGAGGTCGCGCGAGGAGACGTCGCGCAGCATCCGCGGCACGATCTCGTGGCGCTCGAAGGCGGCGCGGTTGGCCCGCATCGTGTGCTCGGCGCCCGCCCCGGCGAAGACGTAGTTGGCCGCCCGCTCGTCCATCGCCTCGTGCGCGCGCCGCTCCTGTTCCTCGACCGCGACCGGGATCGACGGGGTATCGCCCGCCAGCCCCCGCACGTAGATCTCCCGGTAGTAGTCGGCGAAGTCAGCCATCGGGCCAGGAAGCTATTCGTTCTGGAGCGATTGGGGGGTCTATCGACCCCCAAATCGCTCCAGATAGGTTCAGCGAGCGCGGAGGCCGAGGCGGCGGCGCCAGTCGCGCGCATTGAAGGCCCGGGCGATGCGACCGATCAGGCCGCGGCGGGCTTTCGTGTACGGGTACCAGGTTGGCTCGCGCTTGCCGCCGAAGCGGGCGACGATCACCGACTCGGGACGGCAGTACTTCTTGATTCCGTACTCGCCGTGGCGGAAGCCGATCCCCGACTCCTTCCAGCCGCCCATCGGCACGTCCATCAGGACGTAGTTGACGATCACGTCGTTGACGTTGACCGCGCCTGCCTCGATCCGCCGTCCGACCCGCTCCGCGCGCTCCTTCTCGCCGAAGACCGAGGCGGCGAGGCCGTAGCGGGTGTCGTTGGCGAAGCGCAGCGCCTCCTCGGCGTCGCGCACCTTCATCACCCCGACCACCGGGCCGAAGGTCTCGTCGCGCATCACCGTCATCGAGTGGTCGACGTCGACCAGCACGGTCGGTTCGAAGTAGTCGCCCGGGCCCTCGACCTTCTTGCCGCCCGTCGTCGCCTTCGCGCCCTTGGCCAGCGCGTCCTCGACCTGCGCCTCGACGATTGCCCGCTGGTTGGGCGAGGTCATCGCGCCGACGTCCTTCTCCGGCGTCCTGCCGTCGGCGCCCTGGCGCAGCGCGCCGACCTCCTTGGTCAGCTTGGCGACGAACTCGTCGTAGACGGGCTCCTCGACGTAGATTCGCTCGACCGAGAGGCAGACCTGGCCGGAGTTGAACATCCCGCCCCAGGTGGCGGCGTTGGCGGCGCGGTCGACGTCGGCGTCGGAGAGGACGATCATCGGGTCCTTGCCGCCGAGCTCGAGGCTGACCGGGGTCAGCGACTCCGCTGCCCGGCCCATCACCTTGCGGCCGGTGCGGTCGGAGCCGGTGAACTGCACGTAGTCGACGTGGTCGATCATCGCGCTGCCGACCTCCCCGGTGCCGAGCACGCAGTCGAATACGTCGGGGGCGCCGATCTCCTCCTTCCAGGCCTTGATCACTTCGATCAGGCTCAGCGGGGTGAACTCGGAGG
>JASLJO010000039.1 GCA_030152505.1 Solirubrobacterales bacterium
GTTCTGGCCACGCGGGTTGAGGACGACCGCGACGGCGCCGTCGTCCATGGCCTCGGCGAGGGCCTCCGGAATCATCCCCCTGCCGTCGATCGCCACCGGGCGCAGGGCGTAGCCACCCGCCCGCAACAGATCGAAGAGCCCCGCGAAGCCCGGGTCTTCGACCGCAATCACGTCGCCGGGACGGAGCTGCGCCGCCAGGGCGCGCTCGATCCCGTCGAGGGCACCGCTGACCACGGCGAGCTCGCCGACCGCGATCCCGTCGCCGGCGAGCTCCGCCCTCGCCAGCTCGAGCAGCCGCGGGTCGGCCGGGTCACCGCCGTAGAGCTGGCATGCCGGCTCGATCTGGCGCAGCACCGGCGCCAGATCAGGCAGCAAGTCGGGGTCCGGGTTGCCGCTCGCCAGGTCGCGGACGCCCGCGGCCGCCGTCGCGCCGACCCACGCCCCGGCGACCGGGGGGCGCCAGCTGACCCGGACGCCACTGCGCACCCGGGTGACGACCAGTCCACGCGAGCGCAGATCCTTGAAGGCGGCGGCGACGGTGGTCGGGCTGACGCCCAGCTCGGCGGCAAGCGCGCGCACTGCGGGCAGCGGCGCGCCCGGCTTCAGCTCCCCCGCTTCGATCCCGCACTCGATGCCGGCGGCGATCTCAGCCGCGCCGCTGCCCGTTATCCGATACTGTGTCAGTTCAGTAGACAGATTTGTACTGTAACAGAATGGAAAGACGGAGGGCACGATGGCGACGAGGCCGAGGACCAGGGTGACGAGGATGCCCAGCCGTGCGAGCTACGAGCGCCAGGCGGTCGAGGCGATCCTCGACGAGGCGATCGTCTCCCATGTCGGCACGATCGCCCCGGCCGGCCACCCCGTCGTCATCCCCACCCTGCATGCGCGCGCAGGCGAGTGGCTGTACATCCACGGCTCGGCGGCGAGCCCGACGTTGAAGCGGGCTGGGCGGGCGGAGATCTGCCTGACCGCCACCCTGCTCGACGGCCTCGTGCTGGCCCGCTCGGCCGTCCACCACTCGGTCAACTACCGCTCCGTCGTCGTCTTCGGACAACCCCAGCCGGTCGAATCCGCCGACGAAAAACGGGCGGCGCTCGAGGCCTTCACCGAAAAGCTCGTCCCCGGCCGCTGGGGCGACGCCCGCCTCCCCACCACTCAGGAGCTGAAAGGCACCGCCGTCCTCCGCCTCCCCCTCGACGAGACCTCGGCCAAGGTGAGAACCGGCGGCCCCCTCGACGACGACGAGGACTATGCCCTCCCCGTCTGGGCCGGCACGATAGCCCTCCACCAAACCTTCGGTCCCCCAACTCCAGACGAGAGTCTCCCCCCCACCATCCCGTGCCCCAGCTATCTGAGCAAATTCACCCCGCCACGGACTCAGCGCCCATCCCGGTAGGGGTGAAGCGTCTTGTACTTTTTTTGCGGCGGCAGTCTCGGACGGCCGCAAGCTGTCTTCAAAAAAAGTTAAGCGGAACCCCTACCGGGATGGGCGCCTAATACCCAGCGGGGTGACGAGCGATGAAGCCTTCGGGGGAGTCGACGAGTTCGGAGTGCCAGCGGGGGCCGGGGCCACCGACCGTGTCGAAGGCGAGGCCGGCGATGATCATCCAGGCGTGTTCGGCGTTGGCGTAGACGGTGATCCACTGGCCGGCGCCGGGTTCGCCCCAGGTCTCGAGCCCGGTCGAGTCGAGCGGGCTTTCGAGGAAGCCGCCACCGTGCAGGGCGAAGCTGACCGCACCCGAGCAGTCGTAGCCCGAGGATTCGAAGGAGCCATGGCCACCGCCCCATATATAGGGGGTGGTGGCGATCGAGTTGGCGGCTTCGATCGCCGCCTGGATCGCCGGCGGCGCGCTGCTCGGCACGCTCGCCTGGCTTTCTGAGATGTATTCGGCGCTCTGCCCGGGGGTGAGCGGCGCCGGCGTGCCGGTGGGGACCGGTGCCCCCGAGGCGGCGAGCTGTTCGGAGATCGCCGCCAGGTTGTCGCTGAGCGCCGCTTCGCGCGACTCGAGCGCTTCCAGGTCGGCCTGGCGCCGCGCCTGGGCTTCCTTCAGTTCGGCGAAGCGGGCGGCGGCTTCGGCGCTGGCATCCGCGGCTTCGGACTCCTTGGCGGCGATTTCGTCGCGCGCTTCCTTCAGCTGCAGGCGGATCGCCGCCATCCGCTTGACCGCGGCCTTTGCTTCGTCGCGCAGGCCCTTGACCCGGTCGGCGACCGAATCGTCGTAGTCCTGGACGCGGCTGAGGTATTCGGCGCGGACGTTGGCCTGCGACCAGCTCTCCGATTCGAGCAGGACGTTGACCACATCCGGACTGCCCGCCTCATAGATCGAGACGAGCCGTTCGCGCAGAACCTCGAGCGCCCGCTGAAGGCGTTCCCGGACCTCCTCCAGGTGGCGCCGCTCGGCTTCCAACTTGGCCGTCGCAGTTTCGAGCTCTTCCTGCTTGTCCGCCAGTTCGGCTTCCAGCGCCTGCTGTTCCTGGCGAAGGCGCGAGACTTCGCCCAGCATCGAGTCGATCGCCCTGTTCTGTTCTTCGATGGTCGCCGAGAGCGCACTCTGGCTCTCGCGCACGTGGCTGAGCTTGCCCTGCGTCGCGTCGAGCTTTTCCTGCAGCGTGTCGGCAGGCGCGCTCGCCACGAGGCAGAGCACGAGCAACAGCAGGGCGGCCGGAAGCAGCAGCCACCGGGGAGAACCGGAAGGGGCGCGCATCGCCGCGGCACGCTAGCGAAGTCGCCTAAAGAGTGTTAGGAATTGCTAATAACCTGCAACTCTCGTTGCAGAATTCAGCGCCTTGCAGGAGAAACGGCCACCGTGGCGACTGCCGCCACGGTGGCCGGAGACAGTCTCAGGCGAGAAGCTTGGCCTTCGCCTTGTCGTACTCCTCGGCGGAGATCGCGCCCTTCGCCTGCAGGGCATGGAGCTTGTCCAGCTCGTCGGCGGTCGAACCGGTGTGCGCCTGCTGGCGCACGTATGAGTCGAAATGCTGTTTCGCCTCGGCTTGCGCCTTGATCGTTCGATCGCGCATGCCGCTGCCGCGCGCGATCAGGTAGACGAGGGCGGCCAGGAATGGGATCAGCACCAGGAAGATCACCCAGGCCGCCTTCGACCAGCCGGACAACTCATGGTCGCGGAAGAGGTCGGTGAGGATCGTGATCAGGATCCAGATCCAGATCACGAAGAAGAAGATCTCGAGCGCCAGCAGGAGCGCTTCGCCCAGATTGATGTCTGCAAACGGCACGGGCTGTCCTTTCGATGGATTGAACGAACGATGCGATCTTAAAGGCGGTGAGCAAAGAGGACGGCGGCCACGGCGGTTGCGAGGTTGAGGCTGGAGACGCCGGCGCGCATCGGGATGCGGAGGCGGGCATCGGCGCGGCCGAGTACGGCGTCGCTGAGGCCGTGGCGCTCGGTGCCGAAGGCGAGGATCGCTCGCGGCGCCAACTCGGTGGAGCACAGGTCCTCTCCACCGGGGTCGACCGCGATCAGCGGCCGGTCGCTCGGCGGCAGCTCCTCGACCGCGGCCACGGGCAGGGCGAAGTGGAGTCCGGCCGCGCCGCGCAGAGCGTCGGGGTGCCAGGGATCGTTGGGGCCGGTGGTCAGCACGCCCGCCGCATCCGCGGCGGCGGCGACCCGCACGCAGGCGCCCATGTTGCCCATCGTGCGTGGATCCTCCAACAGGACGAGGGGCGCGGACCCCGACTCGGCCAGCACCGCCGTCAGGTCGACCCGCGGCCGCCGGGCGATGGCGACGACGCCGGTGTGCGGCGCCTGCGGCACCAGTGCCGCCACGACGTCGGGGGCGACCGGCGCGGTGCGCTCGGCCAACGAGCCGGCGAGGTCCGGCGCCAGCTCGGCCGTCAACTCCTCGAGTCGGCGCCGGTCCGCCGCAGCGGCTTCCAGCACGTCGGCGCCGAAGCGCAGCGCGTGCTTGAGCGCGTGGAATCCCTCCAGCACGGCCAGCTCCGGGTCCCTGCGCGCCGTGCGGTAGCGACGGATCAGCGCCTGCTCGCCTGCGTCGTGCACGGAGACATCATGCACCGACAGCCCCCGCGTCGCGGTCGAGGTTTGGTGCGGATAGCGGATCAAACCTCGACCGCGCCCACAAAGTTGGCTGCGTTGCGCCTCTTCACATG
>JASLJO010000261.1 GCA_030152505.1 Solirubrobacterales bacterium
GCCGAGGCGGCCGGCCTGCCCTCGCACGTCGACGACGCCGACCTGATCTCCTATGGCCTGATGGGCTTGATCGGCGCGATCGAGCGCTTCGAGCCTGAGCGGGGGATCAAATTCGAGACCTTCGCGATGACCCGGATCCGCGGCGCGATCATCGACGAGCTGCGTTCGCTCGACTGGGTGCCGCGCTCGGTGCGCTCCCGCGCCCGCGAAATCGAGGCCGCCCAGTCGAAGCTCGAGCACGAGCTGCAGCGGGCACCGAGCGAGGCGGAGCTGGCGGCGAAGCTCGGGGTCAGCGAGGAGGAACTGCAGACCTCGCTGCTGGAGATCGCCAACTCCTCGGTCTACGCGCTGGACGAGCTCTGGACGGTCTCTGACTCCTCGGGGGACACGGTCTCGCTGCTCGACACGATCTCCGACCCGCGCGCCGAGGACCCGCAGGAGTCCCTGGCCAGCAGCGAGGTCAAGGACCGGCTCACCGAGGCGATCTCATCGCTGCCGGAGCGTGAGCAGCTCGTCGTCGCGCTCTACTACTACGAGAACCTCACGTTGCGCGAGATCGGCGAGGTTCTCGGCGTAACCGAGTCGCGCGTCTCCCAGCTGCACACCAAGGCAGTGATGCGACTCAAGTCCTCTTTACAGGAGGTCTAGCTGCGGTCTAATCTCGTTGCGTGCCGCACAAGGCCGCAGACCGGATTCGCAACGTCGCTCTGATCGGGCATCGGGGCTGTGGCAAGACCAGCCTGCACGAGGCGCTGCTGTTCGAGGCGGGCGCGACGCGGCGGCTGGGCAGCGTCGCCGACGGCAGCACGGTCTCGGACTCCGAGCCCGACGAGCAGGAGCGCGGAATGTCGATCGGCGCCTCGGTTGCCGGTTTCGAGCACGATGGCCGTGAGATCAACCTGATCGATACGCCGGGCGAGCCGAGCTTCGTCGCCGACACGGCCGCGGCCCTGCGCGTCGCCGACGCCGCCGTAACCGTCATCAACGGGGTCGCCGGGGTCGAGGTGCAGACCGAGCGTCTCTGGCGTCGCGCCGATGCCGAGGGCCTGGCGCGGCTCGTCTTCGTCAACATGCTCGACCGCGAGCGGGCTGATTTCTTTGCCGTGCTCGACTCGCTCAAGGCGGCGTTCGGCCCCCACGTTGTCGCCACCGAGATCCCGATCGGCGCCGAGCACGAGGTGCGCGGCGTGATCGACCTGATCGACCTCGAGGCCTTCGTCTACGAGGGCGAGGGCCAGGGCAACGCGGGGCAGGTCGAGATCCCCGCCGAGCTGCGCGCCCAGGCCGAGGAGTACCGCGAGAAGCTGATGGACGAGGTGGCGGAGAACTCCGACGAGCTGATGGAGCGCTACCTCGAGGGCGAGCAGATCGACCACGCCGAGATCGTCGGCGTGCTCAAGCAGGGCGTCACCGACGGCCGCATCTTCCCAGTCACCTGTGGCGTGGCGACGCGCAACCTCGGCACCAACCGGCTGCTCGGTGCCTTGGTCGAGGATCTGCCGTCGCCGGCGATGCGCGGTTCGGTCACTGCGCTGGGAGAGGATGGCGAGGTGATCGAGGTCGAGCCCGAAGAGGACGGGCCGCTGGTCGCCTATGTCTTCAAGACGCTCGCCGATCCCTACGCTGGCCGGCTCAACCTCCTACGCGTCCACCGCGGCACGCTGCGCTCGGACTCGCAGGCGGTCAACGTCAGCAGACATGGGAAGGAGCGGATCGGTCAGCTCGGCCGGCCGCTCGGCGGCGAGCTGACGCCGGTGAGCGAGCTGGGGGCGGGGGAGATCGGGGCAGTGGCGAAGCTCAAGGGCACGCAGGCCGGCGACGTGCTCTGCGGGCACCAGGAGGAGATCGCCTTTGCCCCACTCGATCTGCCGGCGCCGGTGATGACCTTTGCCTACGAGCCGAAGACCAAGGGCGACGAGGAGAAGGCGGCCGCGGCGGTGCGGCGGATGAGCGAGGAGGACCGGACGCTCGACGTGCACCGCGATCCGCAGACCGGTGAGCAGATCATCGCCGGGTTGACGCAGGTCCACGTCGAGGTGATCGTCGAGCGGATGAAGCGGCGCTTCGGCGCCGAGATCGAGCTGCACCCACCGCGCGTCCCCTACCAGGAGACGATCCGCCGCCCGGCCGAAGCACACGCCCGCTATAAGAAGCAGTCCGGCGGGCGCGGCCAGTTCGCCGACTGCCGGATCGAGATCGAGCCCGGGGAGGAGGGGGGCGGCTTCGAGTTCGTCAACAAGATCAGGGGCGCCGCGATCCCCGGCGGCTTCATCCCCGCGGTCGAGAAGGGGATCGAGGAGGCGATGCGGCACGGTACCGTCGCCGGCTACCCGGTGAAGGACGTGCGAGTGCGCTTGGTCGACGGCAAACACCACGACGTCGACTCCTCTGAGATGGCCTTCAAGGTGGCCGGCTCGATGGCCTTCCGCGAAGCGATGGAGGCTGCCGACCCGGTCCTGCTGGAGCCGATAGTACGGCTCACCGTGAGCTGCCCCGCCGACGTCGTCGGCGATGTGATCGGCGACCTCAACGCGCGTCGCGGCCATCCGCTGGGCATGGAGCCCAAGGGCGCCACCACCGAGGTGCGGGCGGAGGTGCCGATGGCCGAGGTGCTCGAATACGCGCCGGACCTACGCTCGATCAGCGGCGGCCGGGCCGAGTTCACGGTCGAGTTCGAGAGGTACGAGCCAGTGCCCGCGCAACTGGCGGAGCAGGTCGTCGCCGCTGCTAGCGTTGCGGCGTGAGCCCTGACGAGACCTGCGCGGTCTGCGGCCGCACGATCCTGGCCGGAGAGCGCACCCGCAGCTACATGAGCCCGAAGGAGGGCCTGAAGCGCGTCTGCGACCTCTGCCGCGGCCGGGCAGAGCGGCTCGGCTGGGTCGATCCGGCGGCGCCCGGCGCCAACGTCGGCCGCCGCCCCGAGCCGGAGCCGAGCGAGTCGCCGCACGGTCGTCTCGACCGGGCGGTGGAGCGCTTCAATGCCAGCGACGCCGCCCGTACGGTGGCGGGGCTGACACGCACCCTCGGCGTGCCGCGAGTCTCGATCGGGGCCGCGGCCGGCTCGCCCAGCGAGGTGCGGGTGACCGTGGCCTGGGACCTCTGCTGGTACCAGTGGGGCGTCGACCTGGGCGACGAGCTGCGAGCCGTCTTCCAGCTCGGCAGGGGCGAGGAGATCGAGCAGCTCGACGGTTCCGCCCGCGAGTGGAACGCACGGGCGGGAGAGGACGGCCGCCTGGCGCTGGGTGTGCCGGCGTGAAGATGGTCGTCAACGTCGACGGCGGTGCACGTGGCAATCCCGGCCCGGCGGCGATCGGGGTGGTCGTCCAGAGCGCCGACGGTACGGTGCTGGAGGAGCGTGGCGAGCGGATCGGTACCGCGACCAACAACGTCGCGGAGTACCGCGCCCTGCTCCTGGGGATCGGGCGGGCGACCGAGCTCGGCGCCGCCGAGCTGGAGCTGGTCGGCGACTCGGAGCTGATCGTGCGCCAGGTAAAGGGTGAGTACAAGGTCAAGGACGCGACCCTGCGCGAGCTGCATGCCGAGGTCAAGCGCACACTGAGGCCCTTCGAGAGCTGGTCGATCCGTCACGTCCGCCGGGCCGAGAACGCCGAGGCCGACCGCTTGGTCAACGCCGCACTCGATGGAGCGCTTGAGTGAGCGAGCCGATCGATGCGCGGGTCGACATCGGCCACGTCCACCTCAAGGTGGCCGACCTCGACCGGGCGCTCGACTTCTACTGCGGAGTGTTGGGCTTCGAGCTTCAGCAGCGGATCGGCGATGAGGCCGCTTTCGTCTCGGCCGGCGGATACCACCACCACATCGGCCTCAACACCTGGCATTCGAAGGGCGCTCCGCCCCCACCAGCGCACAGCACCGGCCTCTTCCACGTGGCGATCCGCTACCCCGACCGCCGCTCACTCGCCGACGCGCTGCGACGTCTCAGCGAGGCCGGCATCCGCATCGACGGCGCCTCCGACCACGGCGTCAGCGAGGCGCTCTACCTGAACGACCCCGACGGCAACGGCATCGAGCTGTACCGCGACCGCCCACGCGAGCAGTGGTCGCGGTCGCCGGGAGGCGAGGAGATCGCGATGGGCACCGAACCGCTCGACTTGCGCGACCTCCTCGCCGAGCTCGAGTCCTAGGCGCCGAGGATCGCTTCCACCAGGTTGGCCTTGAACGGCTCGGTGCCGGGGACGAGTTGCATCCCTCCGAAGTTGCTGCGCGCGCGCATATAAGCGAGCTCCTTGCCGAGGTCGCCGACCCCGTTGGTGCCGGCCAGCGGCGCGATCTGCAGGGTGCTGAGGACGCCGAAGGCTTCGCCGGATTCGTTGAGAAAACCGCTGCCCGAGTCGCCGGGGATCCCCGGCGTGAGCGTGGTGACGATGTGGCTCCAGCCGCCGCCTTCGTTCTGCACGGCGATGCCCTGCTTGGGGCTGAGCTTGGTGACGCCGCCGCGCAGTTCGGAGTTGCCGTAGGAGTAGACGGTCGAGCCGAGCCCGCCCACTGTGCCGACACCCGTAGGCCCTCCGAAGCCGGGCACCGACGGGTTCACCTTGGCGACGTCGGCCGGGTCGATCTCGATCAGTGCCAGGTCGTTGTAGGCGCAGGTGTCGGGATCGGTCTCACCGTTCGCCTGCATCGTCAGCCAGGAGTTGTAGACGAGCGTCCCGGGTCTGTCGGCGCCGGTTACTTCGACCGGCGTGCCGAGCGGCAGCGAGCTGCTGCTGCAACCGTCGGTTTCGGTTTGGCCTCCCGTCCCGGAGCAGTGCGCCGCCTGGCCGAGATACACGCTCGCACCTTCCTCGAAGACGAAGTTGGAGGTGCACTGGGCGCCTTCGGTGAAGACCTGAACACCCGGATGGATCGTCGCCGATTTCGCCGGCGCCCAAGCGGCTGAGACGGCCGGGACGACAAGTCCCACGACGAGGGTCATGACGGTGGCGAGGAGCGCGATCTTGATTCGGTTCACGGGGGTCTCCTTGGGTATTGGGCGCCATTTGAGCCCAGCGGACTGGCCAAAACAGCGCTACCCACTAATCGGTAACGCAAACAGCCGGTCGACCCCCGCCTATAATCCGCAGCCGATGCGGCTGTAGCTCAGCTGGCTAGAGCGTCTGCTTGCCATGCAGAA
>JASLJO010000294.1 GCA_030152505.1 Solirubrobacterales bacterium
CCTCCTCGCTGGTCGGCGTCCTCGTCATCGTCCTGGCGCTGCTGCAGATCGTCCTGATCGCAGTGGCCATGTTCGGCTTCAACCAGGAGTGGCACGTCGAGGAGGAGCGGCCGATCGGCTCCGGCGAAGACTACGGCGCCGCCGCCCCCCAGCCCGCCTGAGGCTCGAGTGCCGGAGGTGGGACTCGAACCCACAAGCCCGTAAGGGCAATCGATTTTGAGTCGATCGCGTATGCCAATTCCGCCACTCCGGCGCGGGGCGAACGATAGACCGCATCCGCGGTCGAGGTTTCGACCGCATACCGGACAAAAGCTCGACCGCGCGGCGGGTCCGGCACTAGACTCCGCCGCGGGATGAGGGTCCACCACCTCAACTGCGGCTCACTCTGCCCTCACGGGAGACGGTTGATCAACGGCGACGGCGGGTGGTTGGAGAAGGGCCGGATCGTCTGCCACTGCCTGGCGATCGAGACTGGCGACGGAGTGGTCCTCGTGGACACCGGCTTCGGCATGGAGGACGCGCGCAACCCGCGCCAACTGGGCGCGATCTTCGGCCTGATGAACGCCGAGCCGAAAGCCGAGACGACCGCGTTGAAACAACTCGAGACGCTCGGCTTCGGCGCCGACGACGTGCGTCAGATCGTCGCCACCCACCTCGACCCCGATCATTCCGGTGGACTGCCCGACTTCCCCCAGGCCGAGGTACATGTCCTCTCGACCGAGCTCGACGCGGCACTCGACCCAAGCCTCAAAGACAAGCTGCGCTACCCCGAAGCCCACTGGAAGCACGGCCCGCGCTGGGTGCGGCACGACACCGATGGCGACGATTGGCTCGGCTTCGAGAGCGTCAGGATCCTGCCCGGCATCGACGCCGAGGTCGCGCTGATCCCGCTCTTCGGCCACTCGCGTGGGCACACCGGCGTCGCACTGCGGACCGCGGACGGTTGGCTGCTGCACTGCGGTGACGCCTACTTCCACCACGGTGAGATCGAGACGCCGCCCAGCTGCCCGCCCGGCCTGCGCTTCTTCCAGAACCTCAACGCCGCCGACAACAGGGCACGCAAGGCCAATCAGGAACGCTTGCGCGAGCTGGCCGCTCACCACGGCAGCGAGCTGACTCTGCTCTGCTCGCATGACCCGTTCGAGCTCGAGCGCGAACAGGCGAAGACGGCCACGGTCGCCGCAGGCGAGTGACCGGCGGCCCGCCCGAGAAGCTCTGGGAGCCGCCGGCCGAGCTGGTCGAACGAGCGCGGATGACCGAGTACATGCGCTGGCTGGCGGCCGAGCGCGGCCTCGAGCTCGACGGCTACCACGAGCTCTGGCGCTGGTCGGTTGAGGACCTCGAGGGCTTCTGGTCCTCGATCTGGGACTTCTTCGAGGTCCAGGCCGACGGCGGCTACGACCAGGTCCTCGGCGGACGCGCAATGCCCGGCACCGAGTGGTTCACCGGCGCCCGCCTCAACTACGCCGAGCACGTCTTCGCCGGCAAGGACGATGCCGAGCCGGCGATCCTGCACGCCTCCGAGCTGCGCGAGCTGACCGAGCTCAGCTGGGGCGAGCTGCGTGCCCAGGTCGCCGCGGTGGCGGCAGCGCTGCGCGGCCTCGGCGTCGAGCGCGGCGACCGGGTCGTCGCCTACCTGCCGAACATCCCCGAGGCGATCGTCGCCTTCCTCGCCAGTGCATGGATCGGCGCCGTCTGGTCGAGCTGCTCACCCGACTTCGGCCCGGCCAGCGTGATCGACCGCTTCGCCCAGATCGAGCCCAAGATCCTCTTCGCTGTCGACGGCTACCGCTACGGCGGCAAGGACTTCGACCGGCGCGAGGTCGTCGCCGAGCTGCAGGCGGAGATGCCGAGCCTGACCCGCACCGTCGTCCTGCCCTACCTCGATCCCGACCCCGACCTCTCCCCCCTGCGCGACGCGACCCGCTGGGACGAGCTGCTCACCGCCGGTGAGAACGCCGAGCCGGCCTTCGAGCGCGTCCCCTTCGACCACCCGCTCTGGGTCCTCTACTCCTCCGGCACCACTGGCCTGCCGAAGGCGATCGTGCAGGGCCAGGGCGGCATCCTGCTGGAGCACCTGAAGAAGCTCCACCTGCACGTCGACGCCCACCCCGGCGACCGCCTCTTCTGGTTCACCACCACCGGCTGGATGATGTGGAACTTCCTCGTCTCCGGCCTGCTCACCCGCGCCGCGATCGTCCTCTACGACGGCAACCCCGGCCATCCGGACATGAGCGTGCTCTGGGACCTCGCCGCCCGCGCCGGGGTGACGATGTTCGGCACCAGCGCCTCCTACATCGCCGCCTGCATGAAGGCGGATGTCGAGCCCGCGGAGGGCCGCGACCTCAGCCGCCTCAAGGCGGTCGGCTCGACCGGCTCGCCCCTCTCCCCCGAGGGCTTCGACTGGATCTACGCGCAGCTTGGCGCCGACACCTGGCTCTTCTCGACCAGCGGCGGCACCGACCTCAGCACCGCCTTCGTCGGCGGCACGCCGCTCTTGCCCGTCTACCGCGGCGAGCTGCAGGCGCGGGCGCTCGGCGCTGCCGTCGAGGCCTGGGACGACGACGGCAACGCGGTGGTCGACGAAGTCGGCGAGCTGGTCGTCACCGAGCCGATGCCCTCGATGCCCGTCTACTTCTGGGGCGACCTCGACGGCAGCCGCTACCGGGCCAGCTACTTCGAGCACTACCCCGGCGTCTGGCGCCATGGCGATTGGATCGAAATCACCTCGCGCGGCACCGCGGTCATCTACGGCCGCTCCGACTCGACCATCAATCGCTCCGGCGTGCGGATGGGGACGAGCGAGATCTACCGCGCGGTGCTCGGCATCGACGCCATAGTCGACGCCCTGGTGGTCGACGTCCCCCGTCCCGGCACCGAGGGCTGGATGCCCCTCTTCGTTGTCATGCGCGAGGAAGCAGAGCTCGATGAAGGGCTGCGCCGTGAGATCGCCCGCCGCGTACGTGAGCAGTGCTCTCCCCGCCACGTCCCCGACGAGGTCTTCGCCATCGCCGAGGTGCCGCGGACGCTCAGCGGCAAGGTGCTCGAGGTGCCGGTGAAGCGGATCCTGATGGGGACGCCTGCCGAGAAGGCCGCCAGCCGCGACTCGCTTGCCAACCCCGCGGCGCTCGACTACTTCACCGAGATGGCGGCGGACCTGGAGGCCTGACGCTCACTTACCGCTCGCGCCGGAGCGCGAAGCAGGCGCATCAGCGCAAGCACGGCGAACCCCCAGGCCGAGGCGACGAAGACCCCACCAAGCACGTCGCTCGGGTAGTGCCAGCCGATCCTCACCACCGAGGCCCCGACCGCAAGCGTGACCGCGCCCCCCACGACGAGGGTCAGACCGCGCAGGCGATCGGAGACGACGAAGGCGCAGGCGACCGCGATCGAGGCGACGGCGGTGGTGTGGCCGCTGGGGAACGTGTTGGGGCCGAAGGGGTCGGCGCCGAACGCCGCCTTCACCCGCGGGTGGGCGAATGCGACCTTCAGCAGCTGCGTGGTCAGGTTGGCTCCGGCCACCACGAGCAATGCGGCGAGCGCGTCCGAGGGCCGGCGCCGCAGCAGAGCGATTGCGCAGACAGCCGTGAGCATCCCCAGCATCGGCAGTGGATCACCGAGCGTGGCGATCGCCGTCGGCAGCCCGCCGCCTTCGGAGCGTGGATCTTCCGTCAGGCGCAAGAACAGGCGCACGTCGAGGTGCCGGCCCGAGTCGACGCCGAGCGCGACCAGCGCCAGCAGAGCCAGGCAGGACACGCAGAGGAAGCAGGCCGCAAGCGGCAGCTTGACGTTTTCAGCCACCGCAGGACGGTAGCGAGACGGCCTAAACGGCTGCTCAGGCGGGCGTGACGGGGTTGCGGCGTTCGGCGAAGGAGCGGTCCTTGCCCGCCACCAGGGCGAAGCGACGGATCAGCTCGTCGCGCAGGTCCTCCGGCTGGACGACCGTGTCGACGACCAGCTCCGAGA
>JASLJO010000148.1 GCA_030152505.1 Solirubrobacterales bacterium
CCCCCTTCAGCTCAGGCGCTTGGACTCAGAACAGCGCGCCCTGCGTGGGGGCGTCGGCGGCCCCCTCCACCGGCGGATACTCAGAGCGGGCCGAAGGCCCGCGAGTCGGGGGAGGGGACCGCCGGCGCCCCCACCCCCGCACCGCGCGCGTCGCGTGCTTGCGCTGTTCGGGGCGCATGTAGGCCCGCCCTCTTGAGTAGAGCTGCTCGTAGCGGGGGAGGAGGTCCGGGCGTTTTTCCTCCAGCCAGGCGAAGAAGACGTCGCGGACCTCGCCGCGCAGATGCAGTGGGACGCCACCCAAAAACGTCGCGCCCGCTTCTTTCGCCCGCTTGACGATCGGTTGGACTTGGGCGGGGTCGTCGTTGATGCCGGGCATCAGGGGGGCGATGAGGACGCCGGAGTCGATGCCGCGGGCGCGGAGCTCGGCAACGGCGTCGAGGCGCGCCGACGGGCTCGGGGTGTGGGGCTCCGTGGCCCGCCAGGCTTCCTCGTCGAGGGTGGGGATCGAGAGGTTGACCGATACCGGCAGGTGCTTCGCCATGCGCTCGTAGAGCTCGATATCGCGCAGCGCCAACGACGACTTGGTCAGCACCGAGACCGGGGTGTCGGCCTCCTCCAGCGCCGCCAGGATCTCCGGCATGAAGCGATAGCGACTCTCGACCCACTGGTAGGGATCGGTATTCGTCCCCAGGGCGACCAGATCGCGCTTCCAACTCGGCCGCGCCAGCTCCGCCCGCAAAAGCTCCGGCACGTTGACCTTGACCACGATCTCCCGCTCGAAGTCCCGCCCAGCGTCGAAGTCGAGATAGGTGTGCGAGCTCCTGGCGAAGCAAAACACGCAGGCATGCGTGCATCCCCGGAAAGGATTAACCGTGTAGTTGAAGCCGTAACGCCCGCCGGGCACATGGTTCAGAGCCGAGCGCGCCCGCACCTCGTGAAAGTTGATTCCCATCGCCTCGGGCGCATCGAAGGTTCGCACCACCGTCCCGTCACCGACCCCCGGCAACCGCATGTCGTTCTCAACCCTTTGCTCATCCCACCGCATACGAACATATGTTCGCATACGCTCAGGACGACCGTTGGTGGCATTTGGGGGTCTATCGACCCCCAAATCGCTCCATTTACGCTCCTAGATGCTGGCGCCGGTCTCGTCGCGCTTGAACGCGGCGAGTTGATCCAGCGCCTGGGCACGCGCCTTGGCTCGCAGGGGCGGCAGCAGCGCCACGAGGGTGCCTTTCGGGCCGAGCGCCTGGCCGGCCCAACGGCGGAAGCCGAACTCGTCGACGTGATCGGAGATCCTGCCGTCGGCGAAACGGAAGCTCGCCTGGATGTCGTTGACCACATGGCGCCCGGTTGCGCCGAAGGTGTAGCGGGCGATCCAGTGAGCGGAGCCCGACTCCTCGTCGGCCTCGTGCTCGTGCAGCTCGATCTCGAGGTCGGTGGCGCGACTGGTCAGCATGCGCCACATCGCGCCGACGTCGGCGCCGTGAAGATCGCCGAAAGCGGGATCGCGGAAATGGACATCGTCCGTGTAGCAGGCGGTCATCGCGGCGCCGTTGCATTGGCCGAAGGCCTCGTAGAAGCGCTCGATCGTCTCGCGGTTCTGCTCGGCCCCCATCAGGGCAACTTACCGGTGATCACGTAGCGCAGCAGGTCGACGGCCTGCTCGGGGGCGCGGGCGGTGCCCTGGGCGGCGCGGTCGACCTCCTTCAGGGCATGGTCGAGCTCGGCGTCGTGCAGGGTGACGTAGGGCGTGCCGAGAGCGGCGGCGTAGCCGGCGTCGAAGGCGGCGTTCCACTGGCGGTACTTGTCACCGAAGCGGACGATGACGAGGTCGGCGGCGCGGATCAGCGTCTGGGTGCGGATCGCGTTGACGCCGGCGCCCATGTGGTCGCGCCAGAACGGCTCGCTCTCCTCCCCCAGGGTGCCAACGCCGGCGTCGTCGGAGGCGGCGTGGTCGGTAACCGGCGCCGAGAACTGAACCGGCAGACCGGCCTCGCGCACCCCCGCTTCGATCCGCTCCCGCCAATCCGAATGAATCTCCCCAGCTAAATACACCCGCCAGTGCCGGTCGGGAGGGGCGGACACGTCTCCCGAAACACTCAAGCGAGGCTCCCGCCGAGCGTTTCGGGAGACGTGTCCGCCCCTCCCCCACTGGCCTGCTCCTCGAAGTGCTTGCTCAGCATCGTCACCTGGCCCTGGTAGTTGGAGCCCAGGTCCTCGCCGTAGAGGCGCTCGGCCGGGGCGCTGGTGCGCTCCAGTGCCAGCTTGCAGACGGGCTGGCGGTGCTCGACCATGAAGGAGACGTCGCGCGCCCGCACCTCGAGCGCGGCGCGGCTGCCGTGGCGGCCGCCGGCCGGGTCATAGCCGAAGCCGGGATCGAAGAAGCCGGCGTAGTGGGTGCGCAGCTCACCCGCGGTCGGGTCATAGGCCATCATCTCGGCGGCGATCTGCGGCGGGATGCAGACCCCCTCGGCCGAAAGCAGCAAGTAGAAGATCTCGGGCTCGAGCACGATCCGACCTCCCGGCTCGGGGTAGACGGGATCCCAGTAGTCGGTCCAGCGGTAGGCGCGGATGCGCGAGAGGTCGATCGGCAGGCTGTTTTTCTTCGCCCTGTAGCCGACGATACGGTCGCTCGGCCCAGAGAGGTCGACGCTGAGAAAGAGGCCCTCGGCCAGCGCCAGCTCGGACTCACGCAGGGCGTGCGAGTCGAGATAGAGCAATGGGAACTCGTCCTGCAGGGCACGGATCTCGGCGTCGGCAAGGCGCACGTCGCCGCGCGCCAGCCGCAACTGATTCAGCGAGAGGCCACTGCGCACCTGGATCGCGAAGGAGCGCGGAACCACCTCCAGATAGAGGCGGCCACGGTAGCCTGGGCGGATCTCGTCGAAGCGATGATGGCGATCGGTGAGCACGCGGGTGAAGACGTCGAGCCGACCGGTGGAGCTCTTCGGGTTCGCCTTGGCGCGCACGTCCTCCGGCAGCGCCAGCTCCTCCAGCAGCGGCACCAGGTAGGGCCGGTCGCGCTCCAATACCGCCCCGTCGCGCAGGTCGATCCTCTGAAAGGCCAACCCGTCGATCTTCTCCTCGACGGTCGAGTCGACGTCGGGCAGGAAACTGCATCGCAGCGCCCAGGCGAAGTCGCCGAGACGCAGATCGATGCTTGCCGGCTGGATCGCCTCGGAGCGGATGCGGTAGTCCCCCGAGCTGATCCACTCGGCCTCGATCGCCTCGATCAGGGCCTGCGAGGGCAGGACGCCATCGGCCGCCACCCTCGGCGCCTCGGTCGTCGCGCCCCGGGCGGATGCACGCGCGTCGTTCGTCATCTGCTCGAGATTATGCGGCGTGCCTCGGCGACGCCGAGGTAGGGAGTCAACGCAAACTCGGCAAGTTCCGGGAAGAATCGGTCGAGGCGGTCGGCCTCGCCCGCCAGAACGCGGCGGCCGAGCAACGAGGCGATTCCCCCAATCACCGCCTCGTCGGCCGCTCCCGGGAGCCGGGCTACAGGAGTGGCGGCCGGAGCGCCGTTGCGCAGATAGGGGACGAAGCTCTCCACCGCTTCGCGGAAGCGACCGCAGACCGCGGGCCCCGCTCGCAGTCCCTCGACCAGCAGCAGGTTGGCCCGGGCGGGCTCGGCCGCCAGCGCGGCGAGCGCGGCGGCGAGCCCGGTGCAGACGCCGGTGGCCCAGTCGTCGCTGCCCGCGCAGGCGCCCAACACCTCGACCCGCAGACTCTCCACGGCGGCGTCATAGGCGGCGGCGAAGCAATCGTCCTTGCTGGCGAACTGAGTGTAGAAGTCACTCTTGGAGACACCCGCCTCGCCGGCTACCGCGGAGACCGTCGTACCGTCGTAGCCGTGCCGGTCGAGCACGAGGGCGATCGCGGCGAACACGCGCGCGCGCTGATGGTCGGCGATGAACTCGCGCGATAGGCCGTGGCGCCCGCGTGGCAATGACGTCATGCAGTACTAAAGTCTGCCAGTGCTCAGCGCATCTCGTCCGCCGGTGGCCTGGGGTGGCTCAGGCAGACGCCAAATAGGGCGCCGTCATGAACTCTGTCAGTTCCGGCAGGAGGTCTTCGGCGCGCCCCGCCTCGCCCCGGCGAATCTGCTGGTAGACGATCCAGGCGACACCTCCGACCAACGTCTCCGCGATGGTGTCCGGCAGGCGCTCGTCGCGCGGCAGCGTTCGCCGTGTCAGCTCGACGAAGGTCTCGAGCGCATCCTCATAGCGCTTGGTCGTCTCCGGTGTCGCCGAAAGCGCCTCGATCATGCACATGCGGGCCAGGCTCGGCTGCTCGGCGACGAAGCCGAGAAAGGCGGCGAGACCGCCCTCGACCCGTTCCTGCCAGTCACCGTCCACGTCCTCGCCACCTTCCTCGACCCGGCGCACGACCTCGTCGCGGGCGGCGTCGAAGGCGGCCAGGAAGACCTCCTCCTTGCCCTCGAAATTGTCGTAGAGGGTTTTGCGGGCGACCCCCGCCCTCTTGACGATGTCGGAGATCTTGGTCGCGTCGTAGCCCTGCTCGGCCGTCAGCTCAGCCAGAGCATCCATGATGCGCCGCTGCTTGTGCAGGGCGATGAACTCGCGCGGCAGAGCGGGCCGGATCGACGGCGCCGAAGGTTTCGGTGCTGGCCTCTCCCGCGTTCCCCCTTTGCCCCGTGGCGACATATATGAAGGATACCCGTGACGGCCGAAATTCCAATGCACGTCAGTGACTTTTGTGGTACCCTTCGGGTGCCTGCACATTTTCTAAAAGAAACGCGTAGGTTCCTTATGTCAGAGAGGTCATTGGAGAGGGTAATGCTGAGCAGGGAGAAGCTGGCCAGCGCGGTCGGAGATCGCTGGTCGGACTCTGAACTGAATGAAGCCGTGGCACTCTTGACCCGGGCGGACGGCCGTTTCCCCGCCGGGGT
>JASLJO010000101.1 GCA_030152505.1 Solirubrobacterales bacterium
ATCCTCATCCGCGACCTGGCACTGCTCGTCGCCGCAATCGACGCATCTATCGCGATGATCGCTCTGCTGCGATTGCCAGACGCCCATTCGCCAGCTCCTGCTCCAGCAGGTCTGCCGCCTTCTCCGGGGCCCGATCTTCCAGATCCAGCGCGTGCCGCTCCAGACCTCTGAGGTCGGAAAAACCGCGCCAGAGCTGCTCGATGACGTCTGGATCGACGAGCTCGGAGGAACCTTCCCGAGCCTCCACTCGTGCGACGCAAATCGAGAGGGGCTCGCGCAGGACGGCATAGGCAACCCGATGCCCGGCGCCGTGGACGGCGTGGCTCAGCGGCTCGAGGAACCATTCCGGCAGAACGATCCCGTCGACGATCGTGAAGTAACCGGCATCGGCGTAGGTGGCCGCCGCCCCGGCGACAATCCTCATGACAAGTTCGTTCTGCTCCCGCGACTCGCGCTTCCAGGGCTCGACGTGGCCCGAGCGGATGAAACGAAAGAAGGCATCGGCTTCGAGGTGGACGGAGCGTGCCCGACGCTCGGCGACGATGCGCGCGGTGGTGGTCTTACCGACCCCCGGCGGGCCGGTCAGGATCAGTACGGACTCGGCAGGCAGCGCCTTTGCGAAGTCGACCACGAAGTCTCCGCCAGGTTCGAGGGAAGTGCCGCCCATTTCCCGAAGGTCGTCCTCCCCCGGCCCCCGACCACCATGCACGCCGGCGCCCTCGAGCGCCAGGTCGTGGAGTCTCCACACGGCCTCCTCATCTCCAGGCCGAAATGACCGCAGCTCGAACACGGGGCACATTGTCACCGGGTCGAGTCCTTGCCGTCGTAGAACAGCCCCTCGACCGTCACCTGCCCACCGGAGAGTGAGACGGTCCAGACTGAATGTCCGACGCCATGGCCGTTGGCCTGGCGCCTAGCAGTGGGGCCTGCCAAGCCTGAGGATCACGGTTGCCTCAGCGCAATGACGGGTGTACCGTCGCCGTACACCCAAATCCAATGGAAGGACTCTCATGGCAACTGAAGTCAAGAACTTCGGCGCCCCCGACGAGACCCGCCCGTTTGAGGGAAATGGCCAGGCAAAGATCGTTCAGCTCGCCGGCCACGCGGTCGCCGAAGGAACTTTCGAGCCAGGCTGGAAATGGTCGGAGAACGTCAAGCCGATCGCCGGCACCGACTCATGTCAGGTGGCTCATTTCGGCTACGTGCTGTCGGGCAGCATGCGCATCTTCATGGACGATGGGACGGAGGCCGAGGTCAAAGCGGGTGACGTGTTCGCCATCCCGCCAGGCCACGACGCCGAAGTTTCCGGCCCCGAGGCCTGCGTGATGGTCGACTTCGGCGAGATCGGCGACTACGCGAAGCGAAACTGAATTACCGGTGGAGGCTGGCGCCCGTCAGTCGCTGGGCGCCAGCACCCGGGTGACGCTGTCACCCACCAAGCATGGCTTCTCGTTGCCCTCGACCTCAAGGGTGAAACGGGTCACTACCCCCACCAGTCGCCACCCTTCTCATCGATCGAGACGACTCGGCGCGACCGCGGACCTTGGAGTCAACCGGGACCGGGGCCGGGAAGCGAATCTTGTTGGCGTTGTATGAATTGTTTGGGTCGATTCTGATTTGATTAATCGATGGAGGAGCGCACCCTATATCCATACGTCTACTTCGGAACGGCGCTTTGGTATCTGCAGGCCGTTCCCGCCGACGCATTTATAGCCGTGGATGGTGGGGTTCGAGACAATCTCAAGAGCTTCCTGGGTCACCTCGATGAGCTGGGGCTTGAGGTAACCCAGAGAATCGCAAAACGGCGTGGATTGGACACCCTGCTAAGCGAGCTTGAGGATGCCGATCCCGACGACATGCTGACCGATACTCAGGCCGAGCAAATCAACAAGGCAATTCGTGACCTGAGGCTTGCACTGGACGCTGAGCTCGGCACGAAGAAGGCATTCATAGCCTCACCTAAGCGGTGGCCTGTGGATCAGCTCCTTCATAAGCCATCCAGCCTTTTCGATCCTCGGACCTTTCCGGCCCTAGAAGAGCTATCGCGCTATGACTTCGAGGAGGCCTGTCGCTGCATGGCGTTCGAGCGTCCCACCGCAGCTGCATTCCATCTGATGAGAGGGACTGAGGCCGTCCTGCGATGTTTCTACTGCCACACGGTCCGCCGCAAACGGCTTTCAAAAGATCAGCGGATGTGGGGACCGATGGTCAACCAAATGCGAAGCCGGAGCAAGCCGCCCCCGAGCGCTCTTCTCGATGAGCTCGACAATATTCGCACCAACTACCGAAATCCAACGCAGCATCCCGACGCGATCTACGACATTCACCGAGCGCAGGATCTCTTGGGAGTTTCTATTGCTGTCGTTAATCAGATGATCCAGGAGATGCTGAATTAGTCCTCATACGCGCAGAGGACGCGATCAAGCTCTTCAATCAACCGGTGCCATCACGCGCGTCACCGAGTCACCGACGAAGCACGGCTTCTCGTTGCCCTCGACCTCGAGGGTGAAGCGGGTCACTGCCTCGTACCAGCCACCGCCCTTGTCGTCGATCGAGACGATCTCGGCCTTGGCGCGGACCTTGCTGTCGACGGGGACCGGGGCCGGGAAGCGGATCTTGTTCCAGCCGTAGTTCACCCCCAGGGTGAAGCCGGTGGATGAGATCAGCTCCTTGCGGAAGCCGTCGACGAGGGAGAGGGTGAGGTTGCCGTGGGCGATCGTGGTGCCGAAGGGGCTCTCGCTCTTCGCCCGCTCGACATCGACGTGGATCCACTGGTCGTCGCCCGAGAGGTCGGCGAACACATTGATGTCGTCCTGGGTGACGGCGCGCCACTCGCTCGGGCCGATCTCCTGTCCGAGCAGCGACCGCATCCCCTCGACACCCTTGACCTCGACCGTTGCCATCGGGCCGGAGTCTAAGCGACTCCCCGCGAGTTCGGAGGATCCAATTGGGAGTGTCGGTCGTCAGCTCAGCTCAGCCGGATGGGAGATGCTGAGACCGGGAACACGCTCGAAGTGGGAGACGTTCCGGGTCACCAGCGTGGTGCCGGTCTCGAGACAGATCCCAGCCTGCATCGCGTCGCGGACGCCGATGGACGCCCCGCCTGCTCGCAACTCGCTCAGCAGCGCCCCCCCGCGTAGCCCGGCCTTGCGGGAGAGCGTCAATAGGGGTGCCGCGAGGACCGCGTGGACCGGATGCGGATTCGCGCGGTAGGAGCGCCCCAGCGCCAACTCAAATGCGGTCACCGCCGTCACCCGGTAGCCGGGCCCTTGGATCAGGGTTCGCACCACGTCCCGACCGGGGCCGGCGCCGCGCAGGTAGTCGATCAGGACGTCAGAGTCGAGGACCGGTCCGCTGGCCAAGTCGCCCATGCCTCTCCGCGCGCTCGCTCCCAGTCGTTGACGTCGTCCTCACTCCAGGCCCCCTCGGCCTCGGCCAGAGCGACGGCAAGATCGCCGTCACCGCCCGACCCGAGGTGACGCTCGAGCGCCTCCTCGACGATCGCCGAGAAGCCGCGCATGCCCCGTTCGGCCGCCTTTGCCCTCAGGCGCGTGTAGGTCCGATCGCTGAGCTCGATCGTCGTTCGCATGCTGGTCCGCATTCTAGCATTCAAATGCATTACTTTGAGATTCACGCCACCAACCTGACCTCGAAGGTGGGGACGGCGAGGGCACCGGCGCCTCCGAGGAGGGCGAGGATGCGGCTGACGTAGGCGGTCGTCTCGGGGATCGCCGGCACGCAGTGGCAGGCTTCGACCGGGGCAGGGCCGGCGTTGTAGGCGGCGACGGCGAGCTGGGGCGAGCCGAGCCGGTGGATCAGGTCGGACATGAGGTGTGCTTGGGCCTCCATGGCTTCCACCGGGTTGAAGGGGTTCTTCAGACCGTAGGAAGCCGCGGTCGAGGGGATGAACTGGGCCATGCCCTCCGCCCCGGCGGGCGAGATTGCGAAGGGATTGAAGTTCGACTCGGCCATCAACTGGGCGGCGAGTAGAGCCGCGGACACGTTCCAGCGAGCCGCCGCGTCCAGCAGCGAAGCGCGAAAGCGGGAGGGAACGAAGGCGGGCAGGCTGGCGCCCACGAAGGCGCCGTCTCCCCCAGCCGCTCCAGCGATGCCGATCGCGTTCCCCGCGGCCGAGCAGGGCGGCGGACCCGCCGTGAAGCCGAAATGCCAGGCCTCCCACGAATACCTCTGAAGAAAGCCAAAGCGGGAGGCGTTCGCGGCGAGCCAGCCGTATGCCGATTCGGGGCCGAGGTCGAGCTCGGTCGCGCAGCGGTGCAATGAGTGGCCCGGTGGCGCCACCCACCGAGGGTCGGGATGGGCGGCGAAGAGCGCCGCCTGTTCGGCGTCGGAGCGAAAGCCCGAGTTGACGACGAGCGCCAGGCCAGCGCGTGAAGCCCCGGTGGCCATGCGATCGAAGGCGGCGGCCACGTCGGGGCGCATTCCCTCGCCGTCGCGGTAGGCGAGCGGGCCGCTGTAGCCGCCGCCGCCTGCCGTTGCGGGCATCGAGCCCGAGGCGCTCACCGGGGCGGCTGCTTCGGCCACGGCCGAGGCTTCGACCTCGGGTCGTCCCCGTCCGCCGCCGAGCTCGAGCCTTCCGATCACAGCCGCCTTCACCCGCAGCGGCGCAAAGGAACCGGCGTCGGGAAAGGAGATCCGCAGCCGCCCCCCGTCAACCTCGTTCTCCCTGACGACCGCGACCGCCGCGGCACGCGCCCGCCCCAGGTACTCGGCCTTCTCCAGGTGAGCGGGATCCGGCAGACCGTTCGGCAACCTCGCCGGAGCCAATAGGCGGGGCAGGTCATCGCGCATCGAGCGCGCCGCTGAGATCGCCGCCAGATCAGCGGATCGCTGTGCCCTGCCCTTGCCGGCCACGGCACCGGCGATCGCCACCAGCGCCAGCGCGGCGACGATCAGCGCGAAGGCGCCTCCCATCGCCAGCAACAGCGCCTGACCGTCCTGCCGGCGAGCTTCCATGGTGCGACCCTGGCGGGCCCAGGCGCGTGCGTGGCGCGCTCAAACGAAATTCTTTGCAATCGAACCGATACGCAATTGCGTTCGTAGACAGGACGAACCACGAATTCGACCCGAGGAGCGTTCATGCCGCAGTCGTCCGCAATCCGTCGCCCACGCCATCTGAGCATCGCGGTCTTCGCCGCGATCGCGGTCCTGGTCCTGGTGAGCCTCTTCAGCTCCATCGCCTCCGCGCAGACCAGCAAACGCGTCGTCAAGGAGGCTCACGCCCTCGGTCACACCGTGCTGACGAACAACCAGGGGCTCACCCTCTACAGCCTCAGCGTCGAGAAGCACGGCCACTTCATCTGCACTGGGACCTGCGTCTCGACCTGGATCCCGCTGCTCGTCCGCCCCGGCGTGAAGCCCACCGGCCCGGTCGCGCTCGGAACCGTTAAGCGACCAAATGGCAAGCGCCAGGTGACCTTCAACGGCAGGCCGCTCTACACCTTCGACGGCGACTCACGCAAGGGGGAAGCCAACGGCGAGGGCTTCAAAGACGTCGGCACCTGGCACGCCGCCGCCCCGTGATTCACGCCTGACGGACGACGCGCAACAGGCGCTCCCATTGGCCGGCGGCAAGCGCCTGGCTGCCGGTCGGCAGCGCCCCGAGCAGGGCGGCCTGTGCGGACGGCCAGCCGAGGGGGCGCTTGTCGACGACCACGCTCAGCTCCCGGGCCATCAGGTCGCGGACGGTGAGAGCGGTCAGAGCGCGGTCGGTGGCGAGGTCGGCGCGAAGCAGAGCAGCGGTGGCGTGGATGCGGGGCTCGGCCAGCGCCGGGCGAAACAGGATCGGCGGCAGATGGAGGATCGCGGCCGACTCGCGGGCGATTGGTAGGACGGCGGCGACCGTGGCGATCCTTTCCGGATCGGGTGAAAGCTTCAGCCAGCAGATCCGCCCACGTGAGGCAACCGCGGCATCCGGAAGGTGCGCCACCAGGCGCTCCTCCAGTGCCCGCGCACCGACGGTGGCGATCGGGGTCGAGCGCGGCGCGCGTCCTTCCTCCAGGTCGATCAGCAGCGCCGCCTGGTCGGACTCAGATGCAGCGCAGGCGAGCGCCGCGGCTGCCGCCCGCGATCCACTCGCAGCGCCGACCCGGGCGACCAGGATGACTGGGCTCATGACTTCCCGTTCCGGTGCGTCTTTGTGATCCGTGGCGCATGCGAGGCGCCCCGGAGGATCATTTCGGCCTCACCGAGGCCGACGAGATGACCGTGAGACGGGCGGCGAGGGCGGGAATGAGCGACGGCGGGCGCAGGCGCACCGTGACCCGGCCCCCTTCGACCGATACGTCGACATCGTCCTCAGCCCAACCGGGGAGGGCGGCGCGTGCCGCACCAACCGCCGGCTTCCCGGACGCGAGGGCCAGCGCCCCCGCCTCCGCGGCGCCGTCGGAGAGGGTCAGGGCGTATCCGGTTGCCAGCAGCTGCAGAGCAAGCAGACCTGCCAGCAGCAGGATCGGCAACGCGGCCAGCAGCTCGACAGTGCTCTGCGCCTCCTCTCTAGCCATCGCCGGATTTCAGCGTCGATCTCGCCCCGACCATCACCCGCGGCATGCCGGGCAGAAGGCGCGGGACCGCCACCCGGACCGAAACCGAGTCGCCCTCGCTCGTCTCAGCTCCATCGCGCAACGTGGGCGGCAAGGCGCGCCGGGCGGCGCTGATGACATCGCCCCCGACCAGCCCCGCGCGCGCACCCGCCCGAGCCGCCAGCCCGGCCGACCACAACGCGTAACCGGCGAGCCCGAGCTGTGCCGCCACCAGGACCGCCAGCAGCAGGAACGGGACCGCGGCGACCGCCTCAACGGACGCGGTCCCGTCCTCCCTGCGAAAGCTGCCGGCGGCCTGGTGCGACACGGCGCGACCGTCCCAGGCCGAGACGCGCGGGTGGCGCGCTCAAACGAAAAATTGTGTGACGGCTTCGCCGCCGCTCAGGGTCAGTAGGTGTTGGCTTCCGTCCAGACCTTCCAGATCGCCGCCACCGAGGCGCCGAGGAGGAGGATCCAGGCGAGCGTGCCACCGCCGCTGGCGAACATCTCGTCGCTGCCGGCGACCAGCAGAGCGATCAGGCCGAGCGCGCCGTAGAGGATCGCCCGGCGGCCGTCGCTGAGCGCCGCCAGGGTCAGCTGGTTCTGGCGGCTGAGGACGAAGAGGGTCCAGGCGATGCCGGCGAGAAAGCCCATCGTGATCGCGGTGAGGATCGCGTCGGCGGCGTTGCCGCCGTTCGGCGCGAAGGCGACGAACAGCGCCAGCAACATCACGATCGCGGCGTTTCGCAGATTTTGCATAGGGAAAATCTTACGCCGGTTACGCACCGGCTCCCAGAACCCAGGCGACGCCGTAGGCGAGCGCACCGATTGCCGCAGCCGCCGGCAGGGTCAACAACCAGGCGACGACGATGTTGCCGGCAACCCCCCAGCGCACGGCCGAGACGCGCTTTGCCGCGCCGGCGCCCATCACGCCGCCGCTGATCGCATGGGTGGAGGAGATCGGAAAGCCGAGAAAGGTAGCGACCAGGATCGTCGCCGCACCCGCGCCCTGCGCGGAAAAACCCTGCGGTGCATCCATCTCGAGCACCCGGGCGCCGCCGCGCATCACCCACAGGCCGCCCATCCAGGTGCCGAGCGCTATCGCCGCGGCGGCTGCGAGAACCGCCCAGAAGGGCGGGTCGGCGGTGGTGGCGAGGTTGCCCTTGGCTATCAGCGCCAGCGTTATGACGCCCATCGTCTTCTGCGCGTCGTTGGCGCCATGGGCAAGCGCGAGCAGGCTCCCCGAGAGCACCTGCGCGCGGCGGAACCCACGGGTCACCGGGCCCGGCCGACGACCGCCGAGCAGGCGGTAGAGGACGGCGATCATGGCGAGAGCGAGGAGAAAGGCGGCAAGCGGCGCCAGCAGCGCCGGGATCAGGACCTTGTCGAGCACTTCTCCGCCGAGGACCGCGTCGGCACCGCCGGCCGCAAGGGAGGCCCCCAGCAGGCCGCCGATCAAGGCATGCGAGGAGCTCGACGGCAGACCGAGGCGCCAGGTTCCGAGGTTCCAGGCGATCGCGCCCAGCAGGCCCGTGAGAACGACGACGGGCGTGATCGAGCCGGCGTCGACCACGTCATGGGCGATCGTCGCCGCGACCGCGACCGAGATGAACGCCCCGGCGAAGTTGAGCAGCGCCGCTGCGGCAATCGCCACCGGCGGCGCCACCGCCCGGGTCGAGACGACGGTCGAGATCAGGTCGAACGTGTCGTGGAAACCGTTGCTGAAGGCAAAGGCCAGCGCCGCGACGACGACCAGCACCATGGCGAGGTCCGAGCTCACCTCACGCGTTCTTTATGACGATGCCCTCAACGGTTTGGGCGGCGGTCTCGGTCGCGTCGATCGCGTTCTCGAGCACCGCGAACATGTCCTTCCAGCGGATCACGACCATCGGGTCGATCCCGTTCGAGAACAGTGAGGCGACCGCGTCGCGCGAGATCCGGTCGCCCTCGTTCTCGAGCCGGTGTATCTCGATCCAATACCTCTCCAGGTCCTTGAAGCTGCGGAGGTTCTCCAAGCCGGCGGCGAGCTGCTCGCAGGCGCCCACCAGCACCTTGCTCAAGGCTTGAGCCTGAGCCATCGGCGCCTCGATCTGGTAGAGCCCGAGGAAGTCCGCCGCCTCCTCGGTGTAGTCGACGATGTCGTCTATCTGGGTCGCCAGGCCGTAGATGTCCTCCCGGTCGATCGGCGTGACGAAGGTCGAGTTGAGGCGCTGGATGATGTCGTGGGTGATCCGGTCGCCCTCCTGCTCGGCCTTGAGCACCTCCCGCCCGAGGTCGCCGTCGTCGGGCCAGGTGCTCATCATCCGGTCGAGCAGCCGCGCCGCCTGGAGGGTGTTCTGTCCCGCCTCGATGAAGAGCTCGAAGAAGACACTGTCCTTGGGCAGGAGAGAGAAGCGCGCCATCGGGCGATACTAAGGGTCAGCCCGTCGCCGCGGCGAGCTGCTCCGCGCTACGTGCGAGGTGGCGCTCGCGCAGCTCCGCCTGCACGCTGCGCTGTTCCCCCTCGGGTGTGCTGAGACGGGTCCAGACGCCGTCGCTGCCGAGCTCCCAGGCGTTGGCGTTGTCGGCGAAGCAGCGCTCGAGCACGTCGAGCAGCTCCGCTCGCAGGCCCTCGTCTTCGATCGGCGTCACCAGCTCGACGCGGCTGTCGAGATTGCGCGGCATCAGGTCGGCGGAGCCGGTCAGCACCCGCGTCTCCTCGCCGCGGCGGAAGGCGTAGATGCGCGAGTGCTCGAGGAAGCGACCGACGATCGAGACCACGCGGATGCTCTCCGAGACGCCCGGCACCCCAGGCCGCAGGCAGCAGACGCCGCGCACGTTGAGGTCGACCCGTACCCCTGCCCGCGAGGCCTCGTACAACGCCTGGATGCAGCGGGCATCGACCAGGGCGTTCATCTTCAGCGCGATCCGCGCCTCCTCGCCGGCGCGGTGGGCCGCCACCGTCGCCTCGATCTCCGCCAGGATGCGATCGCGCATCGTCGTCGGCGAAACCAGCACCTTGCGGTACTCGGTCGGCCGGCCGTAGCCGGTGAGGAAGTTGAACATCTCGGCGACGTCGGCGCCGATCTCCGGATCGGCGGTGAAGAGGCCGAGGTCGGTGTAGAGGCGAGCGGTGGTCGGGTTGTAGTTGCCGGTGCCGATGTGCACGTACTCGCGCACGCGGTCGCCCTCGCGGCGGGCGACGAGGACAGCCTTGACGTGGGTCTTCAACCCCGGGATGCCGTAGACGACGTGGACACCCGCCTCCTCCATCGACTTGGCCCAGTGGATGTTGGCCTCCTCGTCGAAGCGCGCTTTCAGCTCGACCATGCAGACCGCCTGCTTGCCGCGTTCGGAGGCGCGGATCAGCGCCGGCACCAGCGGCGAGTCGTCGCTCGTCCGGTACACCGTCTGCTTGATCGCCAGCACGTCGGGGTCGGCCACCGCCTGCACGACGAAGCGCTCGACCGAGCTGGCGAAGGAGTCGTAGGGATGGTGGACGAGGATGTCGCCCTGGCGAATGGCGGCGAACATGTCGACCGGCTCCTCGTCCTCGCCCTGCAGGCGCGATTGGGTGACGGGGGTCCAGGGCTCATAGCGCAGCTCGGGCCTCCTGCCGGCGCCGTCGACGACGTCGCCGAGATCGGCCAGGTCGATCAGACCGTCGACGTCGTAGACCTCGCGGTCTTCGAGCCGCAGCGCATCGATCAGCTGGGCACGCAGCTTGGCGTTCATCCCGGCCGCCACCTCGAGCCGCACGACCTCGCCGAAGCGGCGCCGGCGCAGCTCGTCCTGGACCGCCTGCAACAGATCGTCGGCCTCGTCGGAGATGGTGAAGTCGGCGTCTCGGGTGACGCGGAAGTAGCCGTGGTCGACCACCTCGGCGCCGGGGAAGAGCGCGTCGAGGTTGGCGGCGATCGCCTCCTCCAGTGGGACGAAGACCTCGTTCCGCTCCCCCACCCGCAGGAAGCGGCCGAGCAGCTCCTTCGGCACCTTCACTCGGGCGATGATCTCGGTGCCGCTGTCGGGATCGCGCAGCAAAACGCCGAGGCTGAGCGAGAGGTTGGAGATGTAGGGGAAGGGACGACCGAGGCCGACGACGAGCGGCGTCAGCGCCGGGAAGACCTGCTCGTGGAAGCGGGTGTCGATTTCGCGCCGCTCCTCCTCGCTCGCCGTATCCAGCGAGATGATGCGGACTCCCTGCTCCTCCAGGGCGGGGCGCAGAATGCCGGTGAAGCAGTCGTGCAGGCGGGTGTCGAGCTCCAGCACGCGCGGCTGGATCGCGTCGATCTGCTCACTGGGGACGAGGTCGTCGGGGCCGCGGGCGTCGATGCCGGCGTCGAGCTGGTCGAAGAGGCCGGCGACGCGGACCATGAAGAACTCGTCGAGGTTGTTGGCGTAGATCGCGCAGAAGCGGACCCGCTCCAGCAGCGGCACCTCGGGGTCCTCGGCCAGCTCGAGCACGCGCTGGTTGAAGTCGAGCCAGGAGAGCTCGCGGTTGAAATAGAGGGCCGGATCGTCGATCGGCCCATCGTACTGCCGCACCCGCGCCGGCCCCCCGGGACTCAAGCGGCGCGGGAAGCGGCTTGCCGCGCCGCCATGTTCTCGGCGAGCGCCCGCTGGTAGCCGCCCGCGAGTTGCCCCAGCGCCCGCTCCCAGGAGCGAGTCGTGGCGTGGCGGACGGCGGCGCCGCCGAGTCGCCGCCGCAGCGCTGGCGAGGAGGCGAGCTGCAGCACGGCGCCGGCGAGGTGATCGGCGTCTGGCTGGCAGAGGATGCCGGTGTGGCGGTTCTCGATCAGCGCCGCCGGACCGCCTTCGCCGACGGCCACCACGGGCAGGCCGCTGGCGCCCGCCTCGAGCACCACCTGGCCGTAGGTGTCGGTGCGCGAGCAGAAGAGGAAGAGGTCGGCGCCGGCGTAGGCGCGGGCGAGGTCGTCGCCCTCGAGCCAGCCGAGGAAGGTCGCGTGGTCGCCGAGGCGGCCGCGCAGCTCGCTCTCCTCGGGACCGCCGCCGGCGAGCAGCAGATGCAGACGGGGCTCGGCGGAGCGGGCTCGCAGAAAACTCTCGGAGAGCAGGTCGACGCCCTTCTCCCGGGTGAGGCGACCGGCGTACAGCACCTTGATATCGCCCGGCTGGGCATTCGTGTCGCGCTTGTCCGGCGTGAAGCGATCGCAGTCGACGCCGCGCTCCCAGCGGCCGATCCGCCCCTGCTCGACGCCGAGGCCGAGCAACGAGCGGTCCGCCGCCGGGCTCGGCGAGAGGACACGCGAGGGCGCCGTGTAGAAGGCTCCCAGCGCCGCCGTGGAAGCCGCCGCCAGCTCACCGTCGCCGCTGCGCAGTCCGGCGTACGCCGCGAGCTCGGTGTGATAGCTGGCGAGCAGCGGCGTGCCCGAGACGCGACTGAGCAACGAGGCGGCGATACCGGCCGGCCCGGGGGCGGTGACGTGGACGAGGTCATAGCGACCCTCGGCCAGGGTCTCGGCGAGGTCGGGCAGGCCGGGGACGCCGAGCGTCATCCCCTCGTAGAAGGGGACCTGCAGCGAGGTCGCCGCCGGCAGGCGCCGGTCGACCCAGGCGTCGGTGCCGACGACCTCGACCTCGAAACCAGGCACGCCGCGCTCGCGGATCTGCTCGATCGTGTGAGTGACGCCGTGCATCGCCTCGATCCCATCGGCGATCAGGGCAACCCGCGGCCGCTCCCCACTCCGCTCCGCCAGCTTCGCCTTCTCGGCGCCGAGGAAGACCGTCGGTGGCGCATAGGGGATCGCCGGCAGCAGGGCGCTGAAGACCCCCCTGACGGCGGAGTGCAGATCGCCGATCGCCACGGCCATCGTCCCGTCGTCCATCGCGCTGCGCAGGCGCCGGTCGTGGACGCGGCGGGCCTGGCGGTAGAGGTCGGCGTGGGAGAAGTCCTCGGACTGGAGATGGTCGAGCAGCTCCCGCCCCCGCAGCTCGATCCCGATCGAGTCCAGCCAGCCATCCAGCAGCGCGCGGGCGTCGTCCGGCCCGATGTCGGCGGCGATCGCGCCCTCGCGTGCCGCACCCTGGCCGACGACCCGCTGGGCGATCTTCAACACCGTCGCCGGGTCGGGACCCCCTGGACGTGCCGGTGGAG
>JASLJO010000172.1 GCA_030152505.1 Solirubrobacterales bacterium
ATTCCATGACCGGGATCTGCCAAGCCTTGATCACTTGGTCCGGCCAGCATTACTTCGTCTGGTCCTCCTCTCCCTAGATCGAATGCAATAGATTTGGGACCAGCATGAATCGGGTGGCTTGCCATGCGGTAGTACGGTCGATGCTGGGCAATTCCTGAAGCTTCTTCGATATTTCTAAAGGTGGGTGCGAAGCCAAATGTAGACGCAGCCCATCCATTGCGCGACCCATAGAGGCCGCCAAACTCCTGACATAGTCTGTCAACGGTGGCCTTCATACTTTTCAGTTCATCATCTGCGAGAGGCTCAAGCCCGAGATCCTCTGCGTACGCGTTGTACTCCCTAGCACCTTTGAGTGATTCAACATGCTCATACAGCAGGTAGCGACGGGACTGATCCGAGTCGCTGCTGGCAAGGAAGTCTGCGATAACCGCGACCTCATGTAAGGCGCGCCATCGTGCATGTGCCCCCGAAGCGTGGCCGCTGCGCAGCAAGGCCAAGATCTCCGCTGAGATCAAGCACGACCTCGCGTGGAGTTTGACGAGGACTATGTGCTGGGCGTCGGCGGTGGCTTTATGCCGGTCGTGGTATTCCATGCCGGCATCTAGACTTAAAATCCTGACTAATTCGCAGAGTCGCAAGCCCTCGGTCCAGCGCTTGTCAAGGCGGGTCTCGAAGCTGACTCGATAATCACGATCTGCCTGGACGAAGGGCTGTGCATTGGTCGTCAGTAGATTCAAGAACAGATCCGTCGCGGCCGGAAGCAATTTCTCAACGGTACGGCGGAGGAATCGGTCACTGATCTTCGCGCGATGCTTATGAGCGGCTATTGCCGCGGCGCGGAGCAACTCGTTATAGAGCTGCGAGGGCGTTCTAACTCGCCCTTCGTGAATTGCCTCTAGTGCGATCCGACTCGTGATATGAGCCATTCGACGCTTGCGCATCAGGATTTCGCGACGGGACTGCTGTCGCCGACGTTTCGGGGACTTAAGCGGCCTCACTCGGCTCTATTTCAGGGGCCGTTCCGCAGCTCGCTTGGAGTGATGACGAATCCGAGACGATCAGCTCCCCGACGCAGACGCGCATCGAGGGTCACGAGTTGACAGTCAAGGAGTTTCGCCAAAGCGACATATTCTGCGTCGTAGGTGCGGCCCCAGCTGAACTCCTCGGCGACTCGCCAAGCCTCGGCTCCAAGCTCCGGTGGGTCCATACGCTCGACCGGGCAGCTCTCTAGCCGAGCATGGATGATCTCGGCGTCTTCGCGGCCGATTTCTCCTTTGTGGAATTTGAGATGTAGGGCCGACCGGGCCTCCGACCACATCAGCGGAACACTGGCCAGCTCGTTTCTGAGCGCCTTGAATCCGTCGCCCTCGCCGCCGCACGCTGCGGCAGCGACGTTGGCGTCAATGATGAGCACTAACGGCCTCGCCGTGCCTCATCGACGGCGGCGACCCAGTTGGGAGCCGGCGCGCCTGAAGGAAGTCGGCGCCAAGCTTCCGGCAACTCGGCCATCTCGGGTTCGGCGCTTTCTTCATGACGCACCTCGATGAGCTTGACGAACTCGTCAAGCTCGGCGTCGGACAGCTCATCGAGGAGCGCGTGGGCTTTCTCCCGAGTGGTCATGCGGCAGATTCTACCCGCACATTCTGCGACCTTCGGTTGAAGCGACCGCGCCTGTCAAGTCTCATCTCGGTCGCATAACCGGCGAAAACGGCTTTGCTAAGCGGACGTTCTCCGGTCTACGAAACCGAAGGTCACAGGTTCGAATCCTGTCGGGCGCGTTCCGGCAATCCCGCTTGTGAAGCGGAATTCCGGCCTTTCGAGGGTCACTCGAACAGTGCGAGATTGTCGGTGGGGCAACGCCTGGGGCAACATGAGGTCGGAGTGACGTTTGATCCCGGGCCTTGCGCAGGGCCTTCGGTCCACCTACGTTCGCGCGGCAAACGCGAATAAGAAGCGCCCCGGCAGCGCGCAAACGCCCCGGGGCCGGCACCGAAGACAGCGCCTTCGATGCGAGAGAGACGGTACCGCCGTGGCGTTCTGACGGCTGCATTCCGGCGGCTCTTTCGGTGCCCCGACCGGAAGGAGATGCCATGCCCCACCCGACCGCCACGCTCACGGGCGAGAAGCGAGACGCCGTCTATGGGTTCCTGGTTGAACATCTGGGCGCCCTCGGCGACGTGCGCATTGCGATCGACCGCGGGGAATTCGACACGGCCAGGCGGCTCGCCAGGGAGTTCGCCGAGGACTTCCGCCTGCTGGACGACCTCGGCTGGGGTCCCGACGAGCGCTCCGAGGTCCCGCTGACGATTCCGTCCGGGGAGCTGGCCGCGATCTTCGAGCGCCTGCGAGCCGACGCCAGGGGCGCGCTCTCAGAGCCGAAGGACGAGCGCGAGGCCCGCGAGGCCGACGAGGCGAGCCGCCGCCGCTACAGCCTCGTCCTCGACACGGGCACTGAATTGCTGCTCGAGATTCGCGCTCGCGGGGGCTCGGCGTGACCGCGGGCGGCATCGCGCTCCCGGCAGCGGCGCCGCCGGAGATCAACCACGCCGTCCTCACCGGCAGACTGAGCGCCGACCCCCAGGAGGGCCGCAGCCCTTCCGGTGAGCCGGTCAGGCTTCTGCGGGTCGAGTTCCCGGTGATCGACCCCGACCACCCGCGCTCGCTGTGGCGCTGCGCGAGCTGCGTGGTCGAAGTGCCCGCCGACCGATCCAAGCGGGACGTCGAGGAACTGCGCGGCGGATCACCGGTGCTCGCGGCGGGGCAGATCAGCGACCGCTGGATGATCGAGGGCGGTCACACGAGCCGCAGCGGTGTGATCGTCGCCACCCTGGTCAAGGGCAGGCCGCCGGAGGCACCCGAGGGGCTCCTCCTTTGAAGCGCTCGGCCGAGGTCGCCGCCCAGTTCGGCCGCAACCTCGCTCGCTGCCGTGAGCGGGCGGGCCTCTCCCAGGAAGAGCTCGGCTACCGCGCGCAAGTCCACCGAACCGAGGTGAGCCTGTTGGAGCGAGGAGCGCGGACCCCACGCGCCGACACGATCGTCAGGCTGGCGGGCAGTCTCCCCGCCCCCGTAGGCGAGCTGCTCGCCGGACTCGACTGGACGCCCGGCCGCGTCGAGGTCGTGGAGGGAGGTTTCGAGGTCAGCGGGGAGCCCGAAACGCCGTGACCTTCCAGGCCCGCTTCGCAGAGAACCTGGCCCGGTGCCGCAAGCGCGCCGGGCTGACCCAGGAGGAGGTGGCGGCACGGGCGGCGCTCGGCCGCGACACCGTCTGGAAATACGAGCGCCAGGTCCACGTCCCGATCCTCGACGTGCTCATCCGGCTCAGCGGCGCTCTCTCGGTCCAGCCTGCTGATCTGCTCGATGGCATCGCCTACAGGCCGAGCTTCATCGGCAAGGGGGAGGGGCGCTACGAGATCGCGGGACGCCCGCTCCAAGACGGGATGCAGACGCGCGACGAGTGACGACGAGTCGCGCGGTGGACCCGAAGGCGAAGATCAGCAGAGCAACGGCGAGGCTGACGGAGGCGGACGGACCGCGAGTGCAGGAGCGATTGCGCCCGAACCCTCGACAAGGCTGGTTCTCGACATATAGAAGTCAGCGCAGCCCGGTCGTCTCAATGCCAGGCGGCAAGCGGCTTTGAGGTGCTAACGCCCTGGGGGAGAACGAACCGCAGTGCGAACCGCAGAACGAACCCCAGTGCGAACTACAGAACGAACCGCAGTGCGAACTGCTCCGGCAGGGCTTGAGACGCCCCCCAATCCTCCTGTTAACGTCTTGTCCGACAACGCAGAACGGGGCGGCGCCGCACCAACGGCCCGCCCCCGGCTCACGAGGTGGTGCTCATGAGCGTTTCCCAGGATACGTCGGCCCCTGCGGCCGGTCCAGGCTGCGGCGACAAGCGGCGGCTGATCAAGACCAAGACGCCGGGCGTCTTCAAGCGCCTCGGCGCCGACGGCGGCGTGATCGGCTACGTCTGCGTCTTCCGCAGCGCCGGCAGGCAGCACAAGCGCAGCGCTCGCACCTACGAGGAGGCGAAGCGGATCAAGCGCGAGAGCGAGACCGACCGCGACCGCGGCGAGCTGCAAGAGCGCACGACGATCACCTTCCTGCGCTACCTGGACGAGTGGGTCGAGCGCTACCGCGGCCAGGGTCGCCGTGGCTTCCGCGAGAACACCCGCGACGAATATCGGCGCCTGATCCGGATCTACGCCCGCCCGTACTTCTCAGGCAGGCTGAAGCTGGCCGAGTTGACCACCTACCAGCTCGCCCGCTTCCTCGACTGGCTCGCCGACGAAGAGGAGCAAGGCAAGCGCCTCAGCGATCGCACGATCGCCAACGCCGTAATGCCGATCCGCGCGGCGCTGGCGACCGCGAAGCGCGAGGGCCTGATCCGCCACAATCCCGCCCAGGGCCTCGCGCTGTCCCAGCGCGAGCGGGTCACGGGCGAGCAAGAGGAGATCAAGGTCTTCAGCCGCGAGCAGCTCGTCGCGATCCTGGCGATGGCCCCAGAGCGCCACCGGCCGCTCTTCGAGCTCCTGGCGACCTGCGGTCTGCGGATCAGCGAGGCGGTCGCCCTCCAGCGCCTCCACTTTCAGCTCGACGGTCCAGAGCCCGAGGTCTGCATCCGCCGCGCGATCGTCCGCGAACGAATCGAGCCGCCTAAGAGCAAATACGGCCGCCGCGAGGTCCGCCTACCGGCATCGGTGGCGGCGAGCCTGCGCGACCATCTCGCGGGCCAGCCCGATCAGGACTCGACCGCCCTCGCCTTCCCCAACGAAGCAGGAGGCCCGCTCTACCCCGGCAATCTCCGCCGCCGCGTCCTCAAGCCGCTCGTAGAGGAGGTCGACGCCCCCTGGGCCGGTTTCCACACGTTCCGCCACACCTTCGCTTCGCTCCACCTCAGCCAAGGCACCAACCTCCTCCAGCTAAGCCGCGCCCTTGGCCACCACTCGCCCGCCTTCACGCTGACCCGCTACACGCACCTTTTGCCAGGCGACGAGGCACCGTCACTCGATCTACTCGCTCAGGGCTCATGACCGTGCATCCTTGCGTTGCTCTGTAAGCGTCTCTCCCTCTATGAGATCACGAATCTTGTAGTAGGGAGCAATGATCGCTACACCGGAGTTCTGGCGGACATATCGCTGGGGCGTGGAAGGCTTGTCAGTCGCCTTGTCGCGAACCGTGCTCGTCATTCGCTTGTGGCCGGTGTCGATGCCAAGAAGCCCAATTTCATGTGAGTAGAAGGGCGTCATCTTCTTCGCCCCTCGAAGACTTCCAGGCGGGATCGACACAAAGACCGGAGAACCGCTGAAACCTGGAAGCGAGCGCATCTCAACTAGATAAGCATCGACAAGCATGTCTCTTCCATCTCTGACCCTTTCTCCATCCATCATCGCGATGTTTCCAAAGCGGGCAAGGGGTTGATTTTGCTGTTTTCCTGAATGACCGAAAAATCGACCCAGCATGAAAATGTCGTCTCCCACACCGACATCAAGTTCCTCCATGCGATGCTCGGTCGGGCAGACGCTGTCCCAGAAAAGCCCGGACGCTGACCATTCTGCGGGGATCTCAAAGCCAAGAGGAGCTACAGAGACATCATCTGAGTAAGGA
>JASLJO010000173.1 GCA_030152505.1 Solirubrobacterales bacterium
GTCGTCGGCCTCAGCTTCATCGTCCTCTTGCTCGCCTTCCGCTCGCTGCTGGTGCCGGTCAAGGCGGCGGCGATGAACCTGCTCTCGGTCGCCGCTGCCTACGGCGTGGTGACGGCGGTCTTCCAGCTTGGTTGGGCGTCCTCGCTGATCGGACTCGACCACTCGATCCCGATAGTCAGCTTCGTGCCACTGCTGATGTTCGCCATCCTCTTCGGCCTCTCGATGGACTACGAGGTCTTTCTGCTGACGCAGATGCGCGAGCACTACCGCCAGAGCGAAGACGAGAAGGAGGCGGTGGTCGAAGGACTCGCCAACACCGGGCGGGTGATCACCTCTGCGGCGGCGATCATGGTCTGCGTCTTCACCAGCTTCGTCCTCAACGGCAATCCGATCGTCAAGGAGTTCGGAGTCGGTTTGGCGGTGGCGATCGCCATCGACTCGACCCTGGTCCGCTGCCTGCTGGTCCCCGCCGTGATGGTCCTGCTCGGTCGCTGGGCCTGGTGGATGCCGCGCTGGCTCGGTCGCGTCGTCCCCCATGTCAGCATCGAGGGAGAGGACTACTTCGCCAAGCGCGATGCCGCCTTCGCCGCCGAGAAGGCCGACTAGAAAGGCCCGCGGGTGTTCCCGCTCAACCTCGCCAACACGCTCACCTTGCTGCGTATCCTCGCCGTGCCGGTGGTCGTCGTTGCCCTGCTTGGCGAGACGCCGAACGGCGACGCGCTCGCCGCCGGAGTTTTCGCCCTGGCGGCGCTGACCGACGGGCTTGACGGCTACTTCGCCCGCTCGCGCGACGCGGTCACCACCTTCGGCAAGCTGATGGACCCGCTCGCCGACAAGCTCCTGATCACCGCTGCGCTGGTCTCGCTGGTCTCGCTCGACCGCCTGCAGGCCTGGGTGGCGATGGTGATCATCGCCCGTGAGATTGCCGTCACCGGGCTGCGTGCGATCGCCGCCGAGCGCGGCGTCGTCATCGCCGCGAGCTGGATGGGCAAGCTGAAGACCGTGCTGCAGATCGCCGCCGTGATCGCCCTGATCGCCGCCAACCCGGCACCTGCCTGGGTCGACGTGCTGGTCTACCTGGCGGTCGCGGTCACCGTGATCAGCGGTGCCGACTACTTCCTCGGCCTGCGCAAGCGCCTCGAGGAGGAGCGGGAGGCGCGAGCCCACACGCTAGGTCGTCGGAGCCTCTAGCCACTCGCGCATCGTCGTGTGGCGACGCTCGTGCTCGCCGCTCTCCAGCTCGGCGCGCAGGTCGTCGAGCTTGCCGTAGCGCTCTGCCACCACGTTGTGGCGGTGGATCGTCTCGAGGTTCTCCTGGCGGGCCATGACGAAGGCGTCGCCGGGCAGGTCGGGATAGTCGGTGGTGACCCGGCGCACCATCTCCCGCACGCAGTCCTCGACGAAGCGCGGTTGCGCATGCGCTTTGGCGACCACCGCCAGCTCGTCGGGCCGCTTCATCAGCTCGTAGATCTCCGAGCTCATCGACTGCTCGACGATCCGCACCATCTCGGGTGCGTCGATCCAGGCGGGGCCGCCCTCGGGACAGCCGATGTGCAGGGTGCCGATACCGCGCTGGTTGTGGGTGGCGATCGGAACAGCCTCGATGGCCGCCTCGATCTGCTCGGCATCGAAGCCCCGCTCCGCCAGCCGTTCGCGGGCGAGGCCGCCGACCATCTCCTGCGCGCAGGGGCAGGCGGTCATCCCCTGTGCCTGTACGCCGGTCAGCGTCCGCGTCCCGCGCAGCGAGTCGACCGCGGTGCCGAACAGCACGTAGATCTCCTGGGTGCGCTGGCCGCTGACGGGCGTCGTCACCGTCGCCGGGTAGCGCGCGGTGACCGAGACCTCGGCCCGCAGGCCGCCCTGGCGCTCGCGCACCCGCTGGGCGATGTGCGCGGCCAGCACCTCGGCGCGGAAGGCCTCGCCGAGCACGACTTCGTCGATCGCCTCGCCGACGATTTCCTCGAAGCGTGACATGTGGACGCCCGCCTGGCGCGGGTTGAGGTCGACGAAGCACTCGAAGTCGGCGCTGTAGAGGTTCTCGCTGCCATCCGCCTTGACCCGGATCACCTTCTCGACGCCGGTCACGCCGACCCGCGAGAGGCTGACGCTCGTTGCGGGCAGGCCGGCCTGCACGTCGGGCGCGGACGGTGAGTGCGGAATGGTCGAGCGGCTTGCCATTGGCACTGAAGCGTAGGTGATTTGCTCCCTATACTTTCCCTGTCGGAGCGATGGGGCCGACCCCCGGGAGGGGAACAGGGTCGCAGTGGAGGCAGTGAAATCGAGCCGTTGGAGACGGTCCCGCAGGGACTGAATCAGGATTCGAGCGAGCAGCCCGCCGGGCCGCAGGAGCTTCAGGCGCTGGTCACCCTCGGGCGGGAGCGGGGCTACCTGACCTTTGAGCAGATCGCCTCCACACTGGAGGAGGTCGACGTGACCAAGGAGCAGATCGCCGGCCTGCACACCTATCTGGTCGATAACGGCGTCGAAGTGATCGCCGAGGACGGTGTCAGCGCTTACAAGGAGCAGCGGGCCGAATCTACCAACGGGGCCGCGCGCAAACAGGAGCTCGACCTGACGATCGAACCGAGCCTCGACTCGCTGCGGCTCTACCTGCGCTCGATCGGCAGGGTGGACCTGCTCACCGCGAGCCAGGAGGTCGAACTGGCGAAGCGGATCGAGCGCGGCGACATGGTCGCCAAGCGACAGATGGTCGAGGCCAATCTGCGCCTGGTCGTCTCGATCGCCAAAGGCTATCTGGGTCGCGGGCTGAGCTTCCTCGATCTGATCCAGGAGGGCTCACTGGGCTTGATCCGCGCGGTCGAGAAGTTCGACTACCGCCGCGGCTACAAGTTCTCCACCTATGCCACCTGGTGGATACGGCAGGCCGTCACCCGGGCGATAGCCGACAAGGCGCGGACCATCCGCATCCCCGTGCACATGGTCGAGAAGCTCAACCGGGTCGCCCATGTCGAGCGCCAGCTGGTGCAGAAATTCGGCCGTGAGCCCGAGCCCGCCGAGATTGCCGAGGAGCTGCGCTGGCCGTTGGGTGAAGTGCGTGAGATTCTCCGCGTCGCCCAGCTGCCGGTCTCGCTGGAGAAACCGGTGGGGGACGAGGATGACTCCGAGCTGGGTGACTTCGTCGCCGACGACACCGTCGCCGAGCCCTTCGAAGAGGCGAGCGAACACCTGCAGAAGGAGGGTGTGCGAAGGGCGCTCTCAGCCCTGCCCGACCGTGAGCGGCAGGTGATCGAGTTGCGCTACGGCCTCACCGGGATGGAGCCGCTCACCCTGGAGGAGGTCGGTAACACCTTTGGCGTCACGCGCGAGCGTATCCGCCAGATCGAGAACAACACGCTGAAGAAACTGCAGCACCTGCCGGAGGCGCAGATGTTGAGAGAAGCCAGCTGAGGCGCGTCAGTACTGGGATACTTCAGCCGTGCCCTCGGGAGACAGGTTTTACTCGCGCATGTCGCAGATGATGGGAGCCACCGGCCTGCGTTGGACGGGGAAGCTCAACATCCCCCTGTACCGGATGTCGGGGGGGCGCCTGATGGGCAAGGTCAACCAGGCGCCGGTGCTGTTGCTGACCACGACCGGGCGCAAATCGGGGCAGAAACGCACCGCGCCGGTGGTCTACCTGGCCGACAGGGAGAACTTCGTCGTGATCGGCTCCAACGCCGGTCACAGCCGCACCCCCGCCTGGTCGCTCAACCTGAAGGCGAACCCCGAGGCCGAGGTCGAGGTCGGGCGTGAGCGGCGAGCGGTGCGGGCGCGGGTGGCCGAGGGGGAGGAGCGCACTGTGCTGTGGCGCAAGCACAACGAGCAGTACTCCGGCTTCGACGAATACGAGGCACGCACTGACCGCGACATCGCCCTCTTCGTCTTGGAGCCGTGCTGACGGGGCGCTTTCCTGTCCCCATGGGCAAGTAAAGCGCCCGAGCCGCGTAGAGTGAAAGCCGTGGCCACCCCGCACCCGTTCCGAGTTGCCGCCGAAGCCAAGAACCTGGAGGCGATGACGGCGACCCTGCGCGAGGACGTCGTCCTCCACAGCCCGATTCTCTTCCGCGGTTTCGAGGGCCGCGAGATCGTCCTCGGCGTGCTCACCCATGTCGTCGCCACGCTGGAGGACTTCCGATACGTCGACGAGCTGGCCGATGAGCGCACCGTCGTCCTGCGCTTCAAGGCCCGCGTCGGCGACCGCGAGCTGGAGGGCATCGACTTCCTCGAGCTCGACGCGGAGGGCAAGGTCGCCGAGCTGACCGTCTTCATGCGCCCGATGTCGGCCCTCAAGGCCTTCAACGAGCGGATGGCCGCCCGCCTCGGCGTCGAGGCATGACCTGCCGATAAACTCGATCGCTCTTCGGGGGAGTGTCCGAGTGGTTAAAGGAGATCGGCTGTAAACCGATTGGCTCTGCCTACGCAGGTTCGAATCCTGCCTCCCCCATATGAGCTCGCTCGACGGCCGTGTCTACGCCATCGCCGGGATCGGGGGCGGGCTGGGGCCGGCGGTGGCGGAACGGCTGGCGGGGGCGGGGGCGACGGTGGCCGCCACGGACCGCGACCAGGCGCGGATCGATGAGGTGGGAGCCGGCGCCGGGCTGCCGGCGGAGCGCTGGGACGGCCGGGCGGTGGACCTGCTGGACGAGGAGGCGGCGCGGGGGTGGTGCCGGGCGCTGATCGATCGCTTCGGGCGGGTCGATGGCCTCCTGCACCTCGTCGGCGGCTGGCGGGGCGGGCAGGCGCTGCACGAGGCACCGCTTGCCGACTGGGATCTGCTGCACGACCTCTTGGTGCGCACCGTCCAGCACACCAGCCGCGCCTTCCACGATGCCCTGGCCGAGTCGCCGCACGGGCGTTTCGTCCTCGTCTCCGCCAAGCAGGCGCAGGCCCCCTCCAACACCAACGCGGCCTACGCCGCGGCCAAGGCCGCCGCGGAGGCCTGGACGCTCGCCCTCGCCGACGGCTTCACCGCGACGCCCGCGACGGCGAACATCGTCGTGGTCGAGGCGATCCTCACCGCGCGCATGCGCGAGGAGAGCCCCGAGGGGGACTTCTCCTCGTTCACCCCGGCGGAGCACATCGCCGAGGCGATCTCCTTCCTCTGCACCGACGCCGCCGGGCAGATGAACGGCCAGCGGCTGACGCTCTCCTCCTGAACCACCCTGCCCGGCATACCATTGCCGGATGACCGGCAAGGGCACCAAACCCAGTCAGGGCGAGATGACGATACGCCAGCTGGCTGAGCGCACCGGTATGACCGTTCGCAACATCCGTGCCCATCAGACGCGTGGCCTGTTGCCGCCCCCGATCGTCCGCGGCCGCACCGGCTATTACGGTGAGGAGCATGTGGCGCGCATCGAGCTGACCCGCGAGATGCAGGCAGACGGACTGAACCTCGAGGCGATCCGCCGCGTTCTCGACAGCGGCGATGGCTCGGCCTCGGAGATGTTCGATTTCACCCGTGCCCTGCGGGCCCCATTCGAACACGAGGCGCCGGAGATCGTCGATGCCGGCGAGCTGGCGGCGATCTGGGACGAGGCGGCAGACGCGAAGCTGCGGCGCCGGGCCGAAAAGCTCGGCATCTTCCGGGCGCTGCCGGATGGCCGCATCGAGGTGATCAGTCCGCGGCTCCTGCGCGCCGCGGCGGAGCTCGCCGAGCTGGGGGTCGGCGCCGAGGGCGCCCTGGTCGCTGCCGAGAAGCTGCGTCGTCACGCGGATGGCGTCGCCCGGGCCTTCGTCGACCTCTTCGTCAAGGAGGTGTGGCAGCCGTTCGACCGCGCCGGCAGGCCCGAACGCGACTGGCCGCGGATGAACGAGGCACTCGATCGGATGCGCCCACTGGCGGCGGGGGCGCTGCAGGCCATCTTCCAGATTGCGATGGGGGAGGCCGTTGAGAAGGAGAGCGAGCGCACGCTGCGGCTTGCGGCTCACCCGGGAAAGCGAACCGGCAAGCGCCGCAAGCGCTCCGCCTAAGCGAGAGCCGCGTCGTCCAGCTCGTCGCTGGCGGCGTCGCGCCCGGCGTAGGCGAGGACGGCGAAATACATCAGCGAGGTGAGGAGCTCGTCGAGCTCCACCGTCTCACCTTTCTGCAGGCGCGCGTAGAGCACCGATTCGATCCCGCCGACGACTCCCGCCGCGGCGACCGCCGACGGGGGCTCGTCCAGGTCCTCCCTGACCAAAGCGTCGATGCAGGTGGCGAAGTGATCGAGCAGCTCGTCGCGCCGTCGTAGCCCGGCCGGGCTGGAGGCGCGCGCCTCGACGATCACCGTGCGTGCCTCCTTCGGCTCGTCGGCGGCGAAGCGAAGCAGCTCCGCGAGGCCGCTGCGAAGCTGGTCCTGCCAGCTCGGCCCACCATCCGCCACCGCGACCTCGATCCGCTCCCGCATTCGCTCCGCTGCGGCGTCGAAAGCCGCGAGGAAGCAGTCCTCCTTATCTTCGAACTGTTCGTAGAAGGTTGGCCGCGAGATGCCCGCGCGGGTGAGCACGTTCTGGACGGTGAGCGTGCTGTAGCCGGTGTCGGTCACAGCGTCGATCATCGCCATCAGCAGGCGCTCACGCTGGACCGCTTTGACCAGTTCTGCCGGCAGCGTCCTCACCCCGGCGGG
>JASLJO010000237.1 GCA_030152505.1 Solirubrobacterales bacterium
GCTGCATCCGCCGTTTGCCCTCGAACTCGAAGGGCTTCGTCACCGCGCCGACGGTAAGCGCGCCGATCTCCTCCTTGGCGATCTCGGCGATGATCGGCGCCGAGCCGGTGCCGGTGCCGCCACCCTCGCCGAGATCGCCAAGGAGGAGATCGGCGCGCTGACCGTCGGCGCGGTGACCAAGCCCTTCGAGTTCGAGGGCAAACGACGGATGCAGCAGGCGCTTGAGGGGATCGAGAAGCTGCGCAACAACGTCGACACCCTGATCATCGTCCCCAACGAGAAGCTGCTGCAGGCGGTCGAGCGGCGCACCAGCGTGCTCGAGGCCTTCCGTCAGGCCGACGACATCCTGCGCCAGGGCGTGCAGGGAATCACCGACCTGATCACGATCCCGGGCCTGATCAACCTCGACTTCGCCGACGTGCGCACGATCATGCGCGACGCCGGCTCGGCGCTGATGGGCGTCGGCGCCGCCTCGGGCGAGACCCGCGCGGTCGACGCCGCCAAGGCCGCCGTCACCTCGCCGCTGATCGAGGAGTCGATCAAGGGGGCCACGGGCATGCTGCTCAACATCACCGGCCCCGAGGACCTCGGTCTGTTCGAGGTAAACGAGGCCGCCCAGCTGGTCCAGGCGGAAGCCGACGACAACGCCAACATCATCTTCGGCTCCGTCGTCGACCAGTCGATGCGCGACGAGGTCCGCGTCACCGTGATCGCCACCGGCTTCGAGGGCTTCGAGCTGCTCGCCCGCTCGCCGCAGCGCGTGCGTCGGCGCTATGAGAGCCGTGGTCCGCGGATCTCCGCCGAGGACACGGACATTCGCAAACTGCGGGTCAGCGACGACGACATCGACGTGCCGGGATTCCTCAAGGAATAGACCCTCCTTCGTCGCTCAGAGGTCGATCTCGTAATAGAGCATGCGGGGGCCGTCGGGGGCGCCTTCGCGGTTGGTGAAGCCGCAGCTTTCGTACAGGGCTCTAGCTTCAGTGTCTTCTTCGCCGGTGGTGAGCTCGAAGTGGTCGGCACCCGCCTGTCGCGCTGCTTCCATCGCTGTCTCGAGCAGGGCGCGGCCCAGGCCTTTGCGGCGGTGCGCGGGGACGACGTAGAGCTCTTCCAGGTAGACGTCGTTCGCGCTCGACCAGAGCGAGGGGCGGATGCGGAAGAGGGCGATGCCGACGGACGGCTCCTCGCCAGCCAGGAGGACGATGATCGACTCGGCGGCGAGCAGCTCGCGGACGCGCTCGGCGAGGACCGGCACCGGCGGGGTCGGGTCGTCGTATTCGGCGTTGAAGTCGTGCAGGAGGCGGGCGACGTCCGTGGCGTCCTCGACGCCCGCCCGCCGGATCTCGTTGCGCTCGCTCGTCGTCACGCTCGTGGCAGAGCTTGCCAGAGCTCTCCAATACGCTGCCGCGCGTGAGCGACGCCGAACTCCGCCAGACCGCCCTCTACGAACGCCACGCCGAGCTCGGCGCCAAGCTGGTGCCCTTCGCCGGCTGGGAGATGGCGGTGCAGTACGAGGGGGTCCGGGAGGAGCACATGGCGGTGCGGACGCACGCCGGGATGTTCGACGTCTCCCACATGGGGGAGGTCGAGGTCGAGGGACCGGGGGCGCTCGCCTTCCTGCAGCGGACGCTGTCCAACGACGTCGCCGCGATCGCCCTCGGCGGCGCGCAGTACTCGTGTCTCTGCGCGGAGGACGGCGGTGTGCTCGACGACCTCTTCGCCTACCGGCTGGGCGGCGACCGCTACCTGCTCGTCACCAACTCGGCCAACCACGCCACCGACCTCGCCTGGCTCGGGCGCTGGAGCCGCGACTTCGACGTCGCCGTGCGCGACGTCGCCGACCGCTACGCGATGCTCGCCGTGCAGGGGCCACACGCGCGGGCGATCGCCGGCGGCACCCTGGCGATCGAGCTGCCGGCCCGGATGCGCATCGCCGCGCAGCGCATCGGCAATCGTCCGGGGCTGGTCTGCGGCACCGGCTACACCGGCGAGGACGGGGTCGAGCTGCTGATCGATCCCGAGATCGCGCCGGCGATCTGGGCGGAGCTGCTCGACGCCGGCGTCGTCCCCTGCGGGCTCGGTGCCCGCGACACGTTGCGACTGGAGGCATGCTTCCACCTGCACGGCCACGACCTCAGCCCGGCTCGCAATCCGATCGAGGCGGGGCTCGGTTGGTGCTGCAAGGAGGCGACGGCGTTCGTCGGCGCCGAGGCCGTGGCCCGAGCCCGTACCGAAGGCACCGCCGAGCGGTTGGCGCCCTTCAGGATCGAGGGCGCCGGCATCCCGCGCCAGGGCAACCCGGTGATGCTCGGCGGCGAGCGGGTGGGGATCGTGACCAGCGGCAGCTTCTCGCCCTCGCTCGAGATCGGCATCGGCATGGCCTACCTGCGCAGCGACCTCGCCGAGCCTGGAGTCGCGGTCGAGATCGACGTGCGCGGCAAGCACCGCGCCGCACGGGTAGCGTCCAAGCCGCTCTACCAGAGTCCCCCGTCCCAGAAGGAGAACTGATTTGGCCGACGCCGGCTATCCCGACGATCTGCTGTACCACGACCAGCACGACTGGGTCCGCCTGGAGGGGGACGACCATGCCTTCTTCGGTATCACCTGGTACGCGCAGGACAGCCTCGGCGAGGTCGTCTTCTACGACCCGCCGGAGGTGGGCACTGCCATCGACAAGGACTCCTCGTACGCCGAGGTCGAGTCGGTGAAGGCGGTTTCGGACGTGATCGCGCCGATGTCGGGCGAGATCGTCGAGGTCAACGACGGGCTGGCCGACGCGCCGGAGAAGATCAACGAGGATCCCTACGGCGAGGGCTGGCTGGTCAAGGTCAGGCTGACCGCGGCGAGGGAGTCCGAGGCGCTGCTCGGCGCCGACGAATACCGCAAGTTGGTCGAAAACGGGTAGCACTGCCCCGCCCCTTGCTTCCGTAGCCTTGGCGGAGTGAGTCGCTACACGTCAGCCACGCCCGAGGATCGGGCCGAGATGCTCGCCGCGATCGGTGTCGGCTCGATCGCCGAGCTGTTCGAGCAGATTCCGGAGTCGGTGAGGCTCCCCCGTCCGCTTTCCCTCCCGCCGGGGATGAGCGAGGCCGAGGTCTATGAGCGGTTGGCGGAGCTGGCTGGGCGCAATGCCGACTGCGAGGAGCAGATCTGCTTCCTCGGGGCGGGGATGTACGACCACTACGTGCCGGCGATCGTCGACGCGATCACCCAGCGCAGTGAGTTCCTCACCCCCTACACGCCCTACCAGCCGGAGATCTCCCAGGGCGGGTTGCAGGCGATGTTCGAGTTCCAGACGGCGATGTCGGAGCTGACCGCGCTGCCGGTGGCGACGGCGGGCCTCTACGAGGGCCCGTCTTCGGTCGCCTCCGCCGCCTACCTGGCGATCGGCGCGACAAAGGGCCGTCGCCGCTTCGTCGTCTCGCGCGGCGTCCACCCGCACAGCCGCGAGACCCTCGCCACCTACGCCGTGGGCTTCGCCGCCGAGATCGAGGAGGTCGGGCTCGAGGACGGATTGACCGACGCGGCCGCATTGGCCGAGGCGGTCGATGGCGAGACCGCCGCGGTGATCCTGCAAAACCCGAATTTCCTCGGTGGGATCGAGGATGTCGAGGCGCTCGGCGCCGCCGCCAAGGAGCACGGTGCACTGCTCGTGGTCGCCGCCGACCCGATGACCCTCGGTGTGCTCAAGCCGCCCGGCGAGTGCGGTGCCGACATCGCCCTCGGCGAGGGCCAGCCGCTCGGCAACCGGCTCGACTTCGGCGGGCCCTCCTTCGGCTTCTTCTGTGGAACCGAGGAGCTGCTTCGCCGCATGCCCGGGCGGATCGCCGGCGAGACCGACGACGTCGACGGGCGCCGTGGCTTCGTCCTTGCCCTGCAGACGCGCGAGCAGCACATCCGCCGCGAGAAGGCGACTCACAACATCTGCACGGCGCAGGCGCTGAACGCATTGGCTGCGACGATCCATCTCGCCTGGCTCGGCCGCGAGGGCTTCCGCGAGCTGGGTGAGTTGCTGGTGCGGCGGACCGCGTATGCCCGCGAACGCTTGGACGGGGTCGCCGGTGTGGAGCTGCTGCACGACGCACCGGTTGCGCGCGAGCTTGCACTGCGGCTCGACGCCCCGGTCGAGCGTGTGCTCGAGCGCTGCGCCGAGCGCGGCATCGCCGCCGGCTATCCGCTGGGCCGCGAGTACCCCGAGTACGAGGACGGCCTGCTGGTGGCGATCACGGAGCGCCGCACGCGCTCTCAGATCGACCTGCTGGCAGACGCGCTCGGCGCCGCCGTTGCAGCCGAGGCGGTGAGCGTGTGAACCGGCAGGACGAACAGGTGCTGACGATCTTCGAGCGCTCGAAACCCGGCCGCCGTGCCGCCGTCCTGCCGGAGGCCGAGGTTCCCGAGCCGCCGCTGGGGGAGCTGATCCCGGCGAAGCTGCTGCGCGACGAGCCGCCGCGCCTGCCGGAGGTCGCTGAGCCGGAGATAGTCCGCCACTACAACCGTCTCTCGCGCCGCAATTTCGACCTCGACACGGGCCTCTACCCGCTCGGCTCCTGCACGATGAAGCACAACCCACGGCTCAACGAGCGGGTGGCGGCGCTGCCCGGCCACGCCCGCCTGCATCCGGCGCAGGACCCCAGGCGAGCCCAGGGGGCGCTGGAGCTGATGTGGTTGCTGCAGGAGTCGCTGGCCGAGATCTGCGGCTTGCCGCACGTCAGTCTCCAGCCCTCGGCCGGTTCGCACGGCGAGCTCGCCGGCCTGCTGCTCACCCGTGCCTTCCATGCCGATCGTGGCGAAGAACGGCACAGGGTGCTGGCGCCCGACACCTCGCACGGCACCAACCCGGCCTCGGTGACGATGGCCGGCTACGAGATCGTCAAGGTTGCCACCGACGAGCGCGGCGGGGTCGAGATGGACGACCTGCGGGCAAAGATCGACGACGAGATCGCCTGCCTGATGCTGACCAACCCGAACACGCTCGGCCTCTTCGACGAGAACATCGCCGAGATCGCCGGACTGATCCACGACGCGGGGGGGACGCTCTACTACGACGGCGCCAACCTCAACGCGGTGATGGGCCACTCGCGCCCCGGCGACATGGGCTTCGACATCGTCCACGTCAACCTCCACAAGTCCTTCAGCCAGCCCCACGGCGGCGGCGGACCGGGCGCGGGGCCGATCGCGGTCTCCGAGCGGATCGAGCCCTTCCTGCCGCGCCCGCAGGTCGTGCGGCGCGAGACAGAGAACGGCCACGGCCCGTTTTTCGGCCTCGACCACGAGCGGCCCAAGTCGATCGGGCGCCTGCGCGGCTTCCAGGGCAACTTCGGCGTCTTCGTCCGTTCCTACGCCTACATCCTCAGCCTCGGCGCCGACGGGCTCGCGGAGGCCTCGGAGACGGCGGTGCTGAACGCCAACTACCTGAAGGCCCGGCTGGCGCAGGGTCGCGCCGGGCGGCACACGCCGGTCGCCTTCGAGCGTCACTGCATGCACGAGTTCGTCCTCTCGGGCAAGCCGATGAAGAAGGAGCTCGGCATCGCCACCCTCGATCTCGCCAAGCGCCTGCTCGACTTCGACTTCCACCCGCCGACCGTCTATTTCCCCCTTCTGGTCGAGGAGGCCCTGATGATCGAGCCGACCGAGACCGAGACCAAGGAGAGCCTCGACGCCTTCGCCGACGCCATCGAGGAGATCCTCGCCGAGGCCGAAGCCGACCCCGAGAAGGCCAGGCAGGCCCCCTACACGACCCCCGTCCGTCGTCTCGACGAGGTCAAGGCGACCCGCAAACCGATCCTCCGCCAGCCACTGGGCTGATGGCGGAGGACTACCGGCCCGCACCGGTGGCCGCCCGCGTTGCGGGGGCGGTAGACCTGCCCGCCCTGGCCGAGACGATGGCCGAGGCCTTCTACGACGACCCGGTCTGGGGTTGGGCGTTTCCGGACCCCGAGCGGCGGCTCGAGCAGCAACGGGTTCTCTGGCGGTTCGCGCTCGGGTCGGCGCTCGACCATGGCTGGGTCTGGCTCACCGCCGACTGCGCGTCGGCCTCACTCTGGATTCCACCGGGCAGGCCCGAGCTGCGCCCAGAGGATGAGCGGCGGCTGAAGCCGCTGCTGGTCGAGCTGCTCGGCGACGGGGCGACGAGGGTGCTCGAGACCTTCGAGCGCTTCGATGTCGCCCATCCCCGAGGAGAGCAGCACTACTACCTGAGTCTCCTCGCCACCCATCCAGACCACCGCGGTCGCGGCGAGGGCATGGGGCTGTTGGCAGACAACCTGAAGCGAATCGACGCCGAGGGCGCACCCGCATTCCTCGAGTCCTCCAATCCCGCCAACGATCGCCGCTACGAACGACTCGGCTTCGTTCGCTGTGGCGAGTTCGCGCTGGGCGAAGACGGACCGGGCGTAACGCAGATGTGGCGCGATCCGCGCTAGAGCTCGGGCAGCTCCTGCTCGAGCTCTAGCACCGGGGCGAAGAGGTCGCCGTGCTGTTCGACGCGCTCCAGCACTTCGCCGGCCTCGAAGACAAGTGAGTCGCGGTCGCCCTCCTCCACGGCCCGTTCGACCTCCTTCCAGGTGACCGGGGTGGAGACGGTCGGGTGCTCGCGGGCGCGCAGCGAGTAGACGGAGATCGTCGTTTTGCGTTCGTTGTTCTGGTACCAGTCGATGAAGACCTTGCCGCTGCGGTCGGTCTTTTTGCCCATTTTCGCCAGCACTTCGTCCGGGGTCTGCTTGGCGATCAGCCGTGCGATCGCCTGGGCGAAGGGGCGCGTCTCCTCGTAAGAGGTCGCCGTGTTCAGCGGCACGTAGAGCTGCATCCCCTTCGAGCCCGAGGTCTTGGCGAAGCACTCGAGCTTCACCTGGGCGAGCAGCTCGCGTAGGCGCAGGGCCACTCGCGAGCAGTCGAGAACGTCGGCCGGCGGGCCGGGATCGAGGTCGAAGGCGAGCACGGTCGGCTGCTCGTGTTTCTTGCCCAGCGAGAGCGAGGGGTGCAGCTCGATCGCCGCAAGCTGCGCCATCCAGACCAGCGTCGGCAGCCCGTCGCAGACGCAGAAGTCGATGTAGCCGGCGTGCGGGCCCGCTTTCACCCGGGTCGTCTTGACCCACTCTGGGCGGTGCTTGGGGCAGCGCTTCTCGAAGAAAGCGGCGTCGAGGTCGTCGACGCCTTCGGGGAAGCGGCGCAGGGTCACCGCGCGGCCGTGCAGGTGGGGGATGATCGCCGGCGCCACCTTGGCGTAGTAGTCGACCATCTCGCCCTTGGTGAACCCGGCCTTGGGATAGAGCACCTTGTCGAGGTTGGTGAGCTTCAGCTCACGGCCGTCGACCTCGACCTGACGGCTGGTCGCCACGCCTACTTCGAGGCTTTGGCTTTTTTGCCGGAGCCACGTTTCTTCGGCGCGGCTTTGGCTTTTTTCGTGCCCGCCTTCGATTTGGGTGCTTTCGCCTTGGCCCCGCCTTTGCGCTCTTTGACCGCCGCGATGCTCTCCTCAAGGGCGCTCATCAGGTCGGGTGCGGCGGTCGGCTTCGGCTCCTCGGCCTCCGGCGCGGTGAGGACGTCCTTGCCCTCGGCCTTGCGTTCGATCAGGGCCAGCAGCTGCTCGCGGTACTCGTCGCGGTAGGCGCCGGGGTCGAACTCGGTGGTCAGCGACTCGATCAGCTGCTCGGCCATCTCGACCTCTTTCTTCGCCACCTTCTGCTTGCTCTGTGGCAGCACGTCCTCGAGCTCGGACGGCGCCACGACCTCGTCGGCGAAGCGCATCGTGGTCAGGGTGAGGACGCCGTCGCCGGGGCGCAGCGCCGCCAGGTGCTCCTTGTTGCGGAAGACGAAGCGGGCGATCGCCACCTTGCCCGATTCCTG
>JASLJO010000267.1 GCA_030152505.1 Solirubrobacterales bacterium
TGATCTTGCGTTCGAGCGTGCGTTCCGGATTGGAGATGCAGAGGTTGCGAACCAGCTGTTGGGTGATCGTCGAGCCGCCCTCCACCGTCCTGCCGGCTTCCAGGTTCTTCAACGCGGCGCGGACGATGCCCTCGGGGTCGACGCCGCCGTGTTCGTAGAAGCGCTGGTCCTCGATTGCCACGGTGGCGCGCTGGAGGCTTTTGGGGATGCGGTTGATCGAGACCGGCGCCCGCGCTTCTTCGGACTCGACCACGCCCAACCTGGTGCCGTCAGCGGCGTAGAGGGTCGAGTTGCCGCCCTTGTCGATCGGCCTGCAGGCGGCGAGTGAGGGCGCCTTGGCGGCGACGTCGAGTACCCACGAGACGACGCCGACAGCGCCGATCGCCAGCAGGGCAGCGACGCCCAGGCCGACGAGGAGAAGCTTGCCGCCGGCTCCACCCCGGTGCCGCTGCCGACGACGGTTGCGCTGCGTCATCGCCTGAGGGTATCCGCCGTCCGGCCTTGCCCAGGGCGGTCAGCCCTGCGTGTCGGCGGTCGAGAGGTTGTGGACCACGCCCTCGACCAGGAGCTGGTTGGGGATCACCACGGCGGTGCCGTCGCCGGGGTCGACGTAGGTGTAGGAGAGGGTGATGTCGACGACGCGGCCGTCGACTTCCTCGAAGGCGATCCGGTCGCCGATGCGAAAGGGCTGGGCGACGGCAAGCATCACGCCGGCGACGAGGTTGGCGATCGTGTGCTGGGCGGCGAAGCCGATGATCGCCGCCAGCACTGCGGTCGAGGCGAGGATCGCCGTGGCGAGCCGCTGCAGCTCGGTGAACTGGGCGATCGCGATGCCCGCCAGGACGACGAGGACGATCAGGACGAGCAGCCGGCGCAGGAAGCGCAGGCGGGTCTTTCGGGACCGCGAGACATGTGAGACTGGCGGCGTCATGGACGGCAACTTAGCTGTAGGAGGCCCCGGGGATCGCTCTGACGGAGCGAACAGCGTGGAGGCTCCTTTGAAGCGATCCCCGGGGCCCTTCCCCTACGCGACCTGGGGTCCACAGCTCGCCATCGGTGGATTGTTCATCGCTCTCGGCGCCGGGATCCTCATGGGCATCCCCGCGGTGATCATCGACAATCCGACCAACGGGGACCTCAGCAGCGCCGCCAACGCGGTCGTCCAGCTGGCGACGGCGCTCGGCTTCCTGCTGGTGCCGATCGTCATCGCCGGCCGCTGGGGGGAGGCCTCGGTCGGGCTGGCGCTGCAGCGGCTCGGCGTACGCGGCTTTCGCCCGGGGGCGCTGAAGTGGATGCTGGCGGCGATCGGCGCCTACCTCGTCTTCGCCGCGCTTTATGCCGGCATCTTCGGCTCGCCCCACCAGGAAGACATCGCCGAATCGTTCGGCGCCCTGCCCTTGCAGATCCTCCTGATCGTGATCGCGGCGCCGATCAGCGAGGAGGTCTGCTTTCGCGGCTTGGTCTTCGGCGGCCTGCGCACGCGGCTGCCGCGACTGGCTGCCGCGCTCGTGAGCGCCCTGATCTTCGGCGGCCTGCACGCCCTCACCGGCATCACCGCCGTGCCGCCGCTGATCTTCTTCGGCTTCGTCCTCGCCCTGCTCTACGAGCGGACGGGCTCGATCGTGCCCGGCATTCTTCTCCACATGCTGAACAACTCTGTTGCCCTGATCGGGCAGTGATGGGTCTCAGCAAAGAAACGGCCCGCGCAAGCGGGCCGGATCCGGGTGAAGGGCCATTCGGCCCAAGCGCCTGATAACAACACAAAGGCTACCAGCGTCTTAGGTACGAAGGCCGGTCGCAAGACGGGCACCACTCCGTAGACCGTAATCGAGAAAATCCCCATTTCAAGCCATGTTTAACTCTTTTACAGACAATTGACTGAGTAGTGACAGAGTCATTTGAGAGTTGTGACAAACCGAGTGGCCGGGGCATCCGCAAGAATGCCGATCCGATGAATCGCCGACTCGTCCGCGTGCTGGTCTTTCTTGCCTTATTGGCCTTGGCGCTTCCGGCTGCCGCCTCGGCAAAGCGGTCGCCCGGCGAAGGCCAGACCGGATCGGGCAAGGCGACGCCGTCGCCCGAAAAAGCGACGGTGAAGATCAGCGTCGGGCACCTGCGCGGCGGCCGTGCTCCGATCTACGGCACCGTGCCCGTCCACGGCACGGTCGAGCCTTTCGTGCCCGGCCAGCGTGTCGAGGTCACCTTCTACGTCGACGCACACAAGCTGTTCACCCGCAGAGTGCACGTCCGCCCCGGCAGCGGCGACGCCGGCGTCTTCAAGGCGTCGATCCTGGTCCGCGAGGCCGGCAGGTACGCGGTCGGCGCTCACCTGCCCGCCGCTGGCTCGCTGCGCGGCGACAGCACCGCGCGCAAGAGCTGGAAGGTCAGCTTTCCCGCTCTGCACCAGGGCCAGTGCGGCAAGGTCGTCGTCGGCTTCAAGAAGGCGATGCGGAAGATGGGCTACATCGCCAACAGCGGCCGCTGCTTCGGCGGCAAGACGGGGCGGGGCGTGCTCGCCTACCGCAAAGTCAACGACATGAGCCGCAGCTCGCGCGCCGGCAAGGGCCTGGTGAAGCGGGTCTTTGCCGGCAGGGGCGAATACAGAGTGCGCCACCCGAACGCCGGCGAACACCTCGAGGCGCCGCTCTCCAAGCAGGTCCTGGTCTTCGCCAAAGGGGACAAGCCGTTCGCCGTCTACCCGGTCTCCTCCGGCAAGTCCTCGACGCCGACGGTCACCGGCCACTTCACCTTCATCCGCCAGGAACCCGGCTACAACTCGCACGGCATGTACTACTCGTTCTACTTCTACGGTGGCTACGCCGTGCATGGCTACGAATCGGTGCCCGACTACCCCGCCAGCCATGGCTGCATCCGCACCTTCATCGCCGACCAGCCCGAGATCTACGACCGGATCAACTTCGGCGAGAGCATCTTCGTCTTCTGAGCGTGTGTGACGCTGCGCATATCGGCGTCCTCGGTCGCTCGCGTGCAGAGCACGCCACGCTCCCTGCGTCCTTGATCTGCTTGGTCACACCCGCTCAGCCGTGACCGACCTCGAGGCCGCAAAGCGCACCCTGCTCGCGGAGCTCCGCGAGCACTCGCTGGTGATCGGCGAGGTTACGCTTGCCAGTGGGGCGACGGCGCAGTACTACGTCGACGCGCGGCGGGCGCTGTTGCGACCGGCCGGGTTCCGCGCCGCCGGCGAGCTGCTCGCCGCCGCTGCGGTCGAGGCCGGGGCGCGGGCCGTGGGCGGCCCGGCGACCGCCGCGATCCCGCCCAGTTGCGCCGCCCTCGCCGTTCCGGCCGGCGAGGAGCTCGTCGGCTTCTTCGTCCGCGGCGAGCGCAAGGCCCATGGCCTGCAGCGCTGGGTCGAGGGGCCGGTCGAGGAGGGCGACAGGGTGCTCGTGGTCGAGGACACCGTCACCACCGGCGGCTCTACCGTAAGGGCGATCGAGAGGATCAGGGAGCAGGGCCTCGAGCCCTTCTCGTTTATCGTGTTCTTCTATCGCATCGCCGGTGGCGGCGTGGGGATCGAAGCGGCCGCGAATGCCCCGTACCGGGCCCTCGTCACGATCGACGAGATCCACCCGGATCGCCCGGACCGGGCCTGACCCGCCGTCCGGCTCTTCGCCGCCATCTACCCTCGGGGTACCCATTGCTTGATGCTTGATTTGCAGAGCTTTTGCTGCTGCGCGCAACAACTCCCTTTCTTACAAAAACATCTCTCTTGACTTTATAAAGGTCTCTGTTTACAGTTTCGCCACGCTCGTTTAGACGGGCAGGAAGCACCACAGGGAAAACCGGAGCCCAGAGGTCGCCCAGGGAAGCGGCCGGCAGAGGGGCTCGAAGGGACAAGGAGAGAGCTACGTGAGAAGCCACCCGAAGGCATCGTCGCTGGGATCGAACCTGGGCCGGGGCAAGAGCCGCCGCCCGTTCCGTCGTTCCGGCGCGCTCGCCGCCCTGCTCGTGGCTCTGACGGCGGCAGCATGCCTTCTTCCGGTCTCGGCCTCCGCGGTCGAACTGCGCACGGTGACCGAATCCTTCGGCCCCGACGGCACCTCGGGCTCCACCTTCGGCTTCCCCGGCGCCCTGGGCTTCGACCAGGGCAACAAGCATCTGTACGCCCTCGAAGGGGGGGAAATCCACGGTTTCGATGCCTCCACCGCTGGCTCCCACACCCCGCTCGGCGGCAACTTCCCCCTGAGCACCGGATTCGCCGGCGAATTCAACGGCATCGCCGCCGATCCGACCTCGCACCATTTCTACTACGCGACCCCAGAAGAAAACACGCTCTACGGCTATGACCAAAGCGGCGCGGCGCTCAGCGGCTTCCCGATAGGGGGACAGAACTACTCCTGCGGCACCGCCGTGGACTCCTCGGGCAACGTCTACGTCGCCGAGGCAAACGAAGGCACGGTCAGGGAGTACAGCCCCGCCGGGGCCCTGGTCGAAACCCACACGATCGGCGGCGAACCCTGCCATCTGGCCTTCGACTCCGAAGACAACCTCTACGTCGGCAACTACTACGGCGCGACCAAGAAGTACACAGCCTCGAGCGGCTACACGTCCTCGACCACGATCGACCCCGAATTCACCTCGGCGATGACGGTCGACAAAGCCACCGGCGAAGTCTTCGTCATCCACTACAACTACATCCAGGTCTGGGACACCGAAGGGGAATTCCTCTACGAACTGAAGGGCGAACCCTTCGGCAGGGAATTCAGCGCCATCGCCGTCAATGAAGCGACCGAAGAGCTCTACGTCTCCGACTACGGCCACGCCCAGATCGACGTCTACAGCAAACCGGCCTCGCTGCCCAAACTGAGCACCGAAGGGGCGGACGGGGTCAGCGCGACGGGAGCGACCGTCCACGGCACGATAAATCCGAAGGAAGAACCTGTCGAAGACTGCCACTTCGAGGTCATCCCGGCTGCGCAGTTCAACGCGACGAAATACGCAAACGTCACCGCGGCGCAGGAATTCCCCTGCGTGCCGGCCGCCGGCTCGATCCCCGTCGATGCCAACCCCCACCCGGTCAGCGCCAGCGTCACCGGTCTCAGCCCCGCGACGCTCTACCACTACCGCCTCGTCGCCACCAACCCGATCGGCGAAGCCGAAGGGAACGACAGAACCTTCACCACCGGCCCGGTTGCGCCGCTGCTCGAAGGACAGTCGGCCGAAGCGGTCGGCACGACCGAGGCGACGGTGGCGGCCAGGATCAACCCGAAGGGCGGCCAGACCACCTACCACGTCGAGTACGGCACGACCAATGCCTATGGGCAGACCACCCCGGAGAGCGCCCCGTTCGGTTTCCCGACCGACAACAGCAAACACCCCGTCAGCGTCCACATAGGCGGTCTGCAACCCGGCACCGCCTACCACTTCCGCTTCGTCGCCACCAACGAAGCCGGTGGGGGCGAAGGCGCCGACACGACCTTCGCTACCTACCTGGCGACGAGTCCGACCTTCGCCCCCTGCCCCAACGATCAGTTCCGCACCGGCCTCGGCGCGCACTTGCCCGACTGCCGTGCCTACGAGCAGGCGACGCCGACCGACAAGCACGGCTCGAACGCCCAGGGCTCGATCGGTTCGAACGTGGCTTCGGCCTCGGGCAACCACCTCACCTTCTTCGCCAACGGCGGCCTACCGACCACGGGCGGCCTCTCCTCCCTGGTCCCCTTCATCGCGTCCCGCGGGCCCGCCGGCTGGAGCACCGACGGCCTCCTGCCGCCCACCCAGCCCGGTCGGATCGGGGAGGTGCTCGGCTCGGACGACGATCTCTCCGTCTTCCTCGTCAGCGGGGACGGGCCAGGCAATGTCGGTACCGGGCTCTACCTGCGTGACAGTGACACGGCCGCCTTCCAGCCTGGTCCTGTCGGTTCCCAAGTATTCGTCTCGCCGAGGCTCGGGGGTTTCGCCGACGACACCTCCCACTACATCTTCACGGTCATAGACCAACTGCTTCCCAGCGCCGCGCCGGGGAAGCCGAACCTCTACGACGTCGACCACGGCGCGCTCACCCTCGTCGACCGCATTCCCAGCGGGTTGGCGACGAGCTGCGACGACGAATCCGGCCCCACTTGTGTCGTTCCGCCAGAGGGCACCGAACGAGGGCCTCTGCCCAGTATCTCCCGCGATGGCTCGCGCGTGGTATTCGGCACGGGCCCCTCGAGTGGGGGCCAGATCTACCTGCGCGAAGACGGCGCCAGGACGACTCGGATCTCGGCCTCGCAGCGCACGACGCCCGACCCCAACGGCCAGAGGCCAACCGTTCTCTACAGCGTCACCGCGGACGGCTCCAAAGCCTTCTTCACCAGCTGCGAGAAGCTGACTGACGATTCGACCGCAGTCTCCAACGGTGAAAACAAATGCGATGAGCGTGAACCCTTCAAACAGGGCAACGATCTCTACTCCTATGACGCAGAATCGGGCGAGCTGACCGATCTCACCGTCGACACCAACGCCGGCGATCTGCTTGGCGCGGGCGTCGAACGCGTTCTCGGAGTCTCCACCGACGGCTCCTACGTCTACTTCGTCGCCCGTGGGGGGCTTGCACCGGGGGCCACATCGCATAACTGCCGCGGCATTGCAGACCCCTACTGCAACCTCTACGTCTACCACGACGGGGTCACGACGTTTATTTCGAAACTGCGCACAGATGATCACGGCGCCGGGACGGATCCAGACGGCGTTCGTGTAGCAGCCGATGGCAGCGTCCTGCTCTTCCGCTCCTATCTGAGCCTCACCGGCTTCGACACCACCGGTTCCTGTGGAGGTGGCGCTTGCGCGCAGTTCTACCGCTACAGCGCTTCCGACGAAGAGCTCGTCTGCGTCAGCTGCAATCCGACGAACGTCCCGCCGAACGATCTTCCCAGGCTGGGGACTCTCGGCAGTTTCCTCGGCAAAGCAACCGGTGCCTCTTTGCCGCGCAACATCTCGGCCGACGGCAACCGGGTCTTTTTCGAAAGCAGCGAAGCCTTGATCCTTGGCGACACCAACGGTGTTACTGACGTCTATGAGTGGGAGGCGAAGGGAACGGGAAGCTGTGAATCGGAAAGCCCGAACGGCGGCTGCCTCTACCTGATTTCCAGCGGCACTGATCCTGTGCCTTCGCAGTTCCTCGACGCCTCGGCGAACGGAGATCACGTCTTCTTCTTCACCGAACAGCAGCTGGTGCCCGCCGACAAGGATTCGCTCGTCGACGTCTATGACGCCGGGGTCGGCGCGGGGCTGGCGGCCCAGCACCCCCTGTCTCCGCCGACCTGCGCCAGCAGCGCCTGTCAGGCAAACCCGACTCTGCCACCGGATCAGACTCCGGCGAGCGCAACCTTTTCCGGCCCGGGCAACGCCCACAAGGGCGCCAGTGCCCGCAAGTGTCCCAAGGGCAAGCGCAAGGTGCGGCGCAAGGGCAAGGTCCGTTGCCAGAAGGCGCATAAACAGCACAAACGTCACAACAACCGCGGAGGTGCGAAGTGATTTCGGCAAAGCGAGTGCTCTTCGGATCGCGGCTGCGCCGTGCCTTTCTCACGCTTGCCCTGATTGCGCTTCCCGTCCTGTGCCTGCCGGTGACGGCGCCGGCGGCGCCGGCGGGGGCGGCCTGGAAGATCTCTACTCAGATCCTCTCGCCCACCAACCTTCCCCCGGGCAGTAGCGGCGAAAGCGTCTATGCGCTCGTCGCCACCAACGTCGGCTCCCAGGCCACCGACGGCACCCCGTTCACGATCACCGACGAACTCCCCGAAGGCCTCACCCTCAACCCGGATCCGGTTGGATTCGGACCGTTCTTCCACATGTTCAACGACGCCGAACAAAATGAAGCTGAATCGGGCTTCAGCTGCAACATCACCTCGATCACCTGCACCGGCGCCACCAAAATCCACCCGGGCCAGGAGCTCTACGTGCAGCTGCCGGTAGACGTCGCCCCCGACGCGCCACCGACGGTGACCAACCGGGTGACGATCGCGGGTGGCGGCGCCGTCGGCGACACCGACAGCGTGCAGAGCAAGGTCAGCACCGAACCCGTCGCCTTCGGCCTCGAGACCTTCGAAAGCGCGCTCCTCGATGCCGGCGCCGGTGCGGAGACCCGCGCCGGCGCTCATCCCTACCAGCTGCGGATCGGTGCTCAGTTTACCCTGGAAGCGGAAGGCACCCCCGCCGAGAACCCGAAGAACATCGTCGCCGACCTTCCCGCCGGGCTGATCGTCAACGCCGAAGCTACGCCGGTGCGCTGCACCGAGGCCGAGTTGGTCAGCTCGGTCGAAGGAAAAAACCCCTGTCCCGATGCCTCCGCGATCGGCCTCGTCCACATCACCTCGAATGCGGTGGTGGGTTTTGCCACGCCGAGCCTGACCGCCCCTCTCTACAACATGGTGCCGACCCAGGGCGCCCCGGCGGTATTCGGCTTCGACGCGGGCGGCTTCGGCATCTTCATCCACCTCTTCGGAAAGGTGCGCAGCGACGGCGACTATGGCCTCAGCTCCGAAACGCTCGACACCCCTCAATTCGGCAGCGTCTCGGGCGTCAGGGTCGATCTCTGGGGCGACCCCTCAGACCCAAGCCACGACAAAAGGCGGGGGATCTGCGGGTTCAAGGGATTTTCTCACCTAACCTGCCCGGCCCCGCCGAGCAAAGTCTCCCTGCTGACGATGCCGAGCGCCTGCTCAGGGCCGCTCGAGATCACGTTCACCACCAACTCCTGGCAGAACCCCGGCAACTACATCACTACCGGCACCGAAACGAAGGACGCCGTCGGTAACCCCGTAGGGGTGAACGGCTGCGAGAAGCTCAGCTTCAGCCCGAGGACCGAAACCCAGCTCTCGACCAACCAGGGCGAGACCGGAACGGCACTTGACCTGAACGTCGACTTTCCCAACAACGGGTTGGGGAACCCGACCTCGATCAACGAATCCTTGGCCGAAAAGGCCGTCGTCACCCTGCCCGAAGGCGTGACCATCAACCCTTCGGTGGGCGAAGGCCTCGGTTTCTGCACGCCGGCTCAGTACGCCAAGGAGACGGTCGATTCGATTGATGGCGAGGGTTGCCCGGGGGACTCAAAGGTCGGCACCGTCCACGTAGACACGCCGCTTCTGCGCGAGGGAATCGACGGCTCGGTCTACCTCGCCCAGCAGGACGACCCGACGACGAGCGAACCAGGAGCGGAGAACCCCTTCGACACCGACATCGCCCTCTACATGGTGTTGCGCAACTCGATCCGCGGCGTCCTCGTCAAGAAGCCGATCAAAGTCATCGCCGACCCGGTAACGGGACAGTTGGTGGCGACGCTCGAAGGCGTCCCCCAGCTGCCCTTCAACCACTTCAACTTCCACTTCAAGGAAGGGGCGAGGGCGGCCTTGATCTCACCGGTCGCCTGCGGCGAGTACACGACGGTCTCGAAGTTCTATCCCTCCTCTGACCCCACGCATCCAAAGACGGTCGAATCGGACTTCGAAATCACCAAAGGAGTAAACGGCGGACCCTGCCCGCCGGGGGGAGTGCCGCCCTTCCACCCCGACTTCCAGGCCGGCTCGATCAACAACAACGCCAAGGCCTACAGCCCCTTCAACATGCGGCTCGACAGGCACGACGGCGAACAGGACATGACCATGTTCTCCTCGGTGCTGCCGCCAGGGGTATTGGGCAAGTTGGCGGGCGTGAGCAAATGCTCTGAGGCGGATATCGCCTCGGCGAGGACGAGGACCGGCCGCCAGGAGAAGGCCAGCCCCTCCTGTCCCGCCAACTCGCTGATCGGCCACACGATCGCGGGAGCGGGAGTCGGGGACTCCCTGACCTTCGTCCCCGGCTACCTCTATTTGGGGGGCCCATACAACGGCGATCCCTTGAGCGTCGTCTCGATCACCCCGGCACTGGCCGGTCCCTTCGACGCGGGAACCGTCGTCGTCAGAGAGGCATTGACCCTCGACCCCGAGACCGCCGAAGTCATCGTCGACGGCAAGAACTCAGACCCAATCCCCCACATCCTCAAAGGGATCGTCTTGAAAGTCAGGGAGCTGAGGGTCCATGTGGATCGGCCCGACTTCATTCTCAACCCGACCTCGTGCGATCCGAGCTCGACCAAGGCGACCCTCTTCGGCGCCTTCCAGAACGTCTTCGATCCATCCGATGACGTCCCGGTGGGACTGGGGACCCGCTACCAGGCTGCGAGCTGCGCATCGCTCCCCTTCAAGCCGAAGCTCAGCCTCGAGCTGCATGGAGGGACGAAGCGGGGCGACCACCCGGCGTTGAAAGCGGTCGTCAACGCGAGGCCCGCCGACGCCAACATCGGCAAAGCCGTCGTCACCCTGCCGAAATCGGCATTCCTCGACCAGGCCCACATCCGCACGATCTGCACCAGGGTCCAGTACGCCGCAAACGGTGGTTCGGGCGGAGGTTGTCCGAAAGCGGCCCAGTACGGCTACGCGAGGGCCTTCACGCCGCTTCTGGATGAGCCTGTGGAGGGTCCGGTCTACCTCCGCTCCTCAAACCACAAGCTGCCCGACCTGGTCGCCGCCCTGCACGGGCTTGTCAACGTCGACATCGTCGGCCGCATCGATTCCTTCAAGGGAGGGATCCGCAGCTCCTTCGAAACCGTCCCCGACGCTCCGGTTTCCAAATTCGTCCTCAACATGCAGGGCGGCAAAAAGGGACTGGTCGTCAACAGCCGCAACCTCTGCAGCTCGAAGTCGAGGGCGATCGCCGATTTCACCGGGCAGAACGGGGCACCCTTGGAATTCAACCCCGTGGTCAAGCCGAGCTGTGGGAAGGCGAAGAAGCACAGGCGGCATCGGCAGCGCGGGCGGGGGTAGCGCCGCGTCTCGCCGGGCGGCAAGCTCGATCTAGAACATCCGACAAAACGGCCCGCCTCCGCGCGGGCCGTTTGTCTTTCCAGCAACGCCCCGAGCAGGATTCGAACCTGCGGCCTACTCCTTAGGAGGGAGTCGCTCTATCCAGCTGAGCTATCGGGGCCGGTTCAGCCAATCGTAGAGCTAACGGGCAGTCGCATCGAGACTGCTCCCACCTCGGCCGAGGCATCCGTCGGCTGCTTGCCGTCGGCCCTTCACATGAGGAGGGCGTAGTAACGATACGGCTCACTCACTGTATAGATACACATAGAGTTGATTTGTGTACCAGTTCGGTTCTCCACTGTTAAGTGTCGGAAAAGGCTGTTCTGAACACTTGCGTGAGCGTGCAGTCGAGGGAAACTAGGCACAACCGTCATGGCTTGAATCGGGCTGGGCGGCGGTCCCCGGTTGGGCAACAGGGGGCTCAATCAAACGCTAGACAGGGGAGATGTTCCACCGATGCTGAATGCGATCCGCAGGAATCTGAACCTGCCCACCGCGATTGCGGTCGTGGCGCTCGTCTTTGCAATGACCGGTGGCGCGTATGCCGCCAAGAGCTATGTCACCGGACCCGCAAAGGCGTCCAAGCAAGCTAAGAAGGCTCCGCGTGGTCCCAGGGGACCGAGAGGGAAGCGAGGGCCCCAGGGTCTCAAGGGTGCAACCGGGCCGAAGGGCGATACGGGACCGCAGGGGCCGAAGGGCAATCCTGGCGATCCCTGGACGGCAGGCGGGGTCCTGCCCAGTGGCAAGTCGCTCGGTGGCACCTGGCTCGCCGGAGTCGGGCCTGAAGTGGCCTTCGGCAAAGGTGCGGGTGGGGCGTCGATCTCATTCAACATACCGCTGCCGAGCGCCCCTGAAATCATCATCGTGAAAAAAGGGAAAGAAGGCGAAGAACACGCTGCGGAGTGTCCTGGAAGCCTCGGGGTACCGCTGGCGGCACCGGGCAAGCTCTGCCTCTACACGGTGGCGGAAGCCGGCCTGGAACTCCAATCGGCTGTTCCGACTCCGGTCGGAGCGCTGTTCAGCTACACCGGCACCCCAGGTGCCGGCGAAGCCGGTACCTGGGCAGTTACTGCCCCGTAGGTGGGTTTCATGGCTTCTCGCTCGCGGCCGGCCCTTGGGCCGGCCGCGAAGACCGGGTTCATCGCGCTCCTTCTCTGCGCCGCCGTCGTGGGCGCGATGTTCGCGTCACGGGCCAACGCGAACACGGGGTACGAGCTCGACTCCGCGCATCCCTCCGCACCATTGACGGGACTGCTCGCAAGGGGACTCGCGGTCAATCAGAGCAATGGAGACATCTATGTGGCGATCACGAGCACGAATCTTGCGGCGGGTGCGCGCGGCGAGGTCCTGCGCTTCAACAGCGATCTGTCG
>JASLJO010000285.1 GCA_030152505.1 Solirubrobacterales bacterium
CGACAGAGCAACGGCATGGAGGCTCTGTCGAGACGACCCCCGACGCCCTCTACGCTTAATACATGGAGAAAGTGAGTAAGACCGACGAGGAGTGGCGCGAGCAGCTCACGCCGGAGCAGTACGAGGTGACCCGCAGGGCCGGCACCGAGCGCGCCTTCACCGGTCCCTACGTCGACGAGAAGGGCGAGGGCATGTACCGCTGTGTCTGCTGCGGCACCGAGCTCTTCTCCTCAGGCACCAAGTTCGACTCGGGCACCGGCTGGCCCAGCTTCACCGAGCCGGTCAACCTCGAGCACGTCGAACTGCGCCCGGACAACAGCCTGATGATGCGCCGCACCGAGGTCGTCTGCAAGCACTGCGACGCCCACCTCGGCCACGTCTTCGAGGACGGCCCGCCAGACAAGGGCGGGCAGCGCTACTGCATCAACGGCTGCGCGCTCACGCTCGAGCGCGAGTAGACGCTACTTGCCGCCGACGGCACCGAGGTAGCTGAACTTCACGGCCAGCGCCACCGCCTCGGTGCGGGTGTCGACTTCGAGCTTTTTGATCGCGTTGCGCACGTGCGTGTGCACGGTCGCGGGACTGAGGCTGAGGCGTTCGGCGATCTCTTTCACCCGCAGCCCCTCGGCCAGCAGCTCGAGGATCTGCCGCTCCCGTGGCGAGAGGTGGAGCAGCTTCTCCACCTCCGATGGCTTGCCGCCGGCGAAGTCGCCACCGAGGAAGGTGCCGCCACCGGTGACCGCTTTCACGGCGCGGGCGATGTCCTCGGCCGGCGCCGACTTGAGCACGTAGCCCGAGGCACCGGCGCGCAGGGCGAGAGCGAGCAGGTCCGGCTGGGCGTGCGCGGTGAAGACGATCACTTTGGTCCGCGGCCTGACCTTCAGCACTTCCTTGGTCGCCTCGATCCCGTCGCGTTTGGGCAACTCGACGTCGATGATCAAGACGTCGGGCTCAAGTTCTTTGACCACGTCGACGACGTCGCGCCCGTCCGCCGCCTCACCCACGATCTGCAGGCTGTTCGTCCCCGCCATGCGCGATTTGATCGCGTCGCGGACGATCTCGTGGTCGTCGCAGAGGACGACGCGCTTAGAGTCGCGGACGCTCGCGCTCATACCGATCCGATTCTTTCAGGGGCTCCATATCCATACAGAATATTAGGTAGGGTAAACCCACCTGCGCTGTCCTGGCGATTCTCGATCAAGGCGATCATGGTGCGTCCAACGGCTACGGCGGTCCCATTCAGCGTGTGAACCACCTGAAGTGCTTCGTTATCGGCAGGCCGATACCTACAATTGAGACGCCGCGCTTGGTAGTCGGTCGTGTTCGAGCATGAGGTCAGCTCGCGATAGCGCTTCTGACTGGGAATCCAGGCCTCGCAGTCGTACTTCTTCGCCGCCGGGGCGCCGAGATCGCCCGCGGCGACGTTGACCACCCGGTAGGGAATCTCCAGCTCGGCGAGGATGCGCTCCTCGATCGCCAGCAGCCGTTCGTGCTCGCTCGCCGACTCGGACGGCTCGACGAACGAGAACATCTCGACCTTGTCGAACTGGTGGACGCGGAAGATCCCACGCGTGTCGCGGCCGGCGGCGCCGGCCTCGCGGCGAAAGCAGGGCGAGAAGCCGGCGTAGCGCAGCGGCAGCCGCGCGGCCTCGAGGATCTCATCGGCGTGCAAGCCGGCGAGCGCGACCTCGGAGGTGCCGACGAGGAAGAGATCGTCCTTGGGAATCTCGTAGATCTGGTCGCGGTCGCCGGGTAGGAAGCCGGTGCCGTAGAGGGCCTCCTCGCGGACGAGGACCGGCGGCACCACCGGCTCGTGGCCCTCGCCGCGGACGACGTCGAGCGCGTAGCGGACGAGGGCGAGCTCGAGCAGGACCAGGTCGCCCTTGAGATAGGCGAAGCGCGAGCCGGAGAGCCGCGCCGCCGCCTCCATGTCGATCAGGCCCAGCCGGGTGCCGATCTCGAGGTGGTCGCGCGGCTCGAAGTCGAAGCTCGGCCGCTCTCCGACCTCGCGCAACACGACGGCGTCCTCCTCGGTCATGCCGTCGGGCGCATCGGGGTCGGGCAGGTTGGGCAGAACGGCGGCGGCACGCTCGAGCTCGGCCTCGACCTGCTCCAGCTCGGCCTTTCCGCCCTCGATCCACTCCTTCAGTCCCTGCACCGTCGCCATCAGCTCATCCGCGCCCTCGCCACGCTGCTTGGCCTCGCCGATCTGCTTGGAAAGCGTCTTGCGCTCGGCCTGGGCCCCCTCGATCTCGGGCAGCAGCTCGCGCCGGCGCGCGTCGAGCACCAGCAGGGCGTCGACGTCCTCGGCAGCGCCGCGGCGGGCAAGCGCCCGCTTGATCCGCTCAGGCTCGGAGCGGATCAGCTTCAGGTCGAGCATCAGGGGCTCCCGCTGGGTCTAGGGCGAGGGTTGGCCGGGCCGCGGCGATTCTTCCGCTTCCTCCCCGGCGTACTTAGCGACGAATCGCGCGACCTCTTCGGCTTCCTCGCCGACGACGATGTTCTGCGGCATGATCGCCCCAGAGAAACCACCGTTCTGGATCGCGAATAGAGCATCTTCGTAGGTCTCGGTTCGCTGGTTGAGGCTGGGACCCTGCGTGCGCTGGCCACGATTGCCGCTGCCCTGGGTGCCGGCGGCGGCCAGCGTGTGGCAGCCACTGCAGTGGGTGGAGAAGAGCACGGCCCCGTTGTAGTTGGGGCTGTCCTTGGAGACCGAGACGCCCTCTTCGCCGAATCCGCAGGCGACGAGGCCGAGCGCGGCCACGACGGCCGCCGCGATTGCAAGTACTGGTCGCACGCGGCGCGCATCATATTGTCCAGACTCGATGGCCGACGCCCGCTCGCCCGACCCCGCCAGCTTCCGCATCGCGATGGGGATGCTGCCCACCGGGGTGACCGTCGTCGCGGCCGGCGGGCCGGACGGGCCGGCGGGCGCAACCGCCAACGCCGTCTGCTCGCTCTCGATCGAGCCGATGCTGATGCTGGCCTGCCTCGACCGCGGCTCGCGCACCCTGCTCGCCGTGCAGGCGGCCAACCGCTTCGGCATCAGCATCCTGCACGCCGGCCAGGAACCGATCGCCCGCGCTTTCGCCACCAAGGCGCCGGTGGCCGACAAGTGGCAGGGCGTCGGCTGGAGCGAACGCGAGGGCGTGCCGGCAATCGACGACGCGCTCGCCTTCGTCGCCTGCGACCTGCGCGACGTGATCGCCGGTGGCGATCACGTCATCGTCACCGGCGAGGTGACCGCCTTGAAGGCAACCGAGGGCGACCCGCTCGTCTTCCACGGCGGCGACTACCGCCCGCTGGGCTGAGGCTCAGCCGGCTCGGTGACAGACGGCCTCGACGTTGTTGCCGTCGGGGTCGAGGACGAAAGCCCCGTAGTAGCCGGGGTGGTAGATCGGGCGCGGGCCGGGGGCTCCGTTGTAGCTGCCGCCGGCGCCGCACGCGGCCGCGTGGAAGGCGTCGACCTGCTTGGGGTCGCGCACGCCAAAGGCGACGTGGGCGCCGCTCACCGTGGGACGGCCACGGGCACCGACCCAGAAGAACGGCTTGGGGCCGTGCTCGGTCTCCTTGCCGAAGCCGGCCATCTTCTCGAACTCCATCAGCAGACGGATGCCGAGCGGCTCCAATGCCCGCTCGTAGAACGCCTTGCTGCGCTCGAAGTCGCTCACCTCGATGCCGACATGGTCGAGCATTGCCCGCAGGCTACCGGTGCAAGACTGAAGGCGATGGACGCTCGCTTCCAGGAGCCCGGTTGGTTCACCAAGCACGTCTTCAACCGGCTCGTCGCCCTGCTGACCAAGCTCGGCCTCAGCGTGGCCGGCTCGCGTGTGCTCGAAGTGAGGGGACGCAAGAGCGGCGAGTGGCGGCGGACGCCGGTCAACCTCCTCGCCCACGAGGGCGAGCGCTACCTCATCGCGCCACGCGGGAACACGCAGTGGGTGCGCAACATCCGGGTCAGCGGGGGCGGCCGTCTCGTGCTCGGCCGCCGCACGGAGGACTTCAAGGCGACCGAGGTCGGTGAAGACGAGAAGCCCGCGCTCCTGCGCGCCTACCTGGAGAAGTGGAAGTGGGAGGTCGGCGCCTTCTTCGACGGCGTCGGCCCCGACGCATCCGACCAGGAGCTGCGTCGCATCTGCCCCAACCACCCCGCCTTCCGTATCACGGCCTGACAGGCGATCCGCCTGACCTCCGCGCCGGATATCGCGGCTTGATGGCGGTGTTGAGAAAGGCGCCCTTGGACTCCGCCGCCGCGAATTCCGCGTAGACGGGGGACGGGACACCGCGGTAGACATAGAGACCCCTGTCGTGGAATTCGACATAGGCCTCTTCCGCCTCCGGGTCGTAGCCGAGCCTCGCCACACAGGAGGATTCGACCGGGTGCATGTCCGGAATCACCATGTCGAAACAGCATTTACCCCGCTATACGCGCCTAAATGCGGTTTCGTCGGATTGGCGCCTCAAAAGGCGCCGCTGGTGCCGGCGGCGCGCAGGGCCAAAAAGAAGATCACGCCGCAGCTGACGGCCATGATTCCCATCTCGCGGCGGACTATGGCGAGGGCGAGCGACTGCTGGTCGTCGGCGGGGAGGGCTTCGAAGTCGACCTCGCCGAGCTCGCGCTGGGCGGCGCCAGCGCGGGCGCCCTCGGCGAGGAAGGAGACGAGCAGGGGCAGGATGCCGTAGAGGTAATGGAGGCTGTCGTCGGGCTCGTGGTCGGTCATGACCAGCAGGGCACCCAGGAGCGCCTGCAGGAAGACGGCGGCCTGCGCCGAGCGCAGCAGGTACCAGAAGGGGAGGGAGGACTGTTTCCGCAGCCAAGCGACGCCGCCGAAGGCGAAAGCCGCGAGGTTGAGCGCGATCAGCGCGCAACCGACGACGAGGTGGACCTCCGCCATCGGTCTAAATCCGCCCGAAAGGGTCGGGATTCCGCTTGCTGATGCGGAAAATCACTATGTAGCAAGTTGTCACAATGTGGTTGTATAACAGCGGGTACAGGCGACGACGGCAAGGCGCAGGACGCGCCGCCGGGACGGACGCCGCACCTCCCACCAAATGCTGAAGAGCTACCTACCGATCCTCGTCTTCGCCCTGCTCGGCCTCGGCGTCGGTGGTGCCCTGGTGATGCTCAACCACGCGATCGGCCCGAAGCGGCCGCGAAAGCCGACCGCTGCGAGCCGCCGCCAGGCCGATCCGTACGAGTCGGGCATCCCGGTCGAGGCGGCACACGGGCTGCGCTTCGGCGTCAGCTTCTACCTGATCGCGATGCTCTTCATCCTCTTCGATATCGAGGTGGTCTTCCTCTACCCGATCGGCGTCATGCTCAAGGGCGCCGACAGCGTCTTCGTCCTCGGCGAGCTGGTCACCTTCGTCGTCCTCCTGCTGGTCGCCTTCGCCTACGTCTGGCGGAAGGGGGCACTGGATTGGAGGTAGAGCGACAGACGATGCGCAGCCGCCAACTGCGCGCCCGCGACATGTTGCGCGGCGACCTCGAGGGCGAGGAGCTGGAGCGCTACGTCGAGGAAAAAGTGGTGATGACCAACTTCGAGAAGCTGCTCAACTGGGGACGGGCGAACTCGTGCTTCCCGCTCACCTTCGGGCTCGCCTGCTGCGCGATCGAGGCGCCGATAGCGCTGGTCGGCAGCCCTCGCTACGACCTCGCCCGCTTCGGCGCCGAGGCGTTGCGCGCCTCTCCCCGTCAGGCGGATCTGATCATCCTCTCGGGCCGGGTCTCGATCAAGATGGCGCCGGTCGTCCGCCGCCTCTACGACCAGATGCTGGAGCCCAAATGGGCGATCTCGATGGGCGCCTGCTCCTCCAGCGGCGGCATGTTCTCCAACTACGCCGTCGTCCAGGGCGCCGACAAGTTCATGCCGATCGACCTCCACATCCCCGGCTGCCCGCCGCGGCCCGAGGCGGTGCTCTACGGCTTCACCAAGCTGCAGCGCAAGATCATGGGCAACCCCGACCAGGGCTGGCGCCAGCGCTACAACGCGAGCGGCACCGAGGAGTGGGCACGCGGCGGCCCGCGCAGCGAACCGAGCCCCGAGGCGGCGGAGGCCTACGAGGGAGCCCGGAGGCTGATCCGTGCCTGACGCCCCCGGACTGGAGCTGATCCGGGGGGAGATCGAGCAGGACCACCCCGGCGCCGTGCTCGACACCAGCTTCGACCGCGGCCAGCCGGCGCTGGTCGTCGACCCCGCCCAGATCCTCCCCGTGCTCACCTGGCTGCGCGACGCTCCGGGCCAGGGCTACCGCTTCCTCTCCAGCTTCCACGCCGCTGACTACCTGCCATCTCAACCCCGCTTCGGAGTGCACTACGAGCTCCTGAACAGGGACCGAGTTGAGCGGGTCCGCGTAAAAGCGATGCTTGCAGACGTCCCTCCCGCGGGTGGCGGCGTAGGGGGAACCGCCCCTGAGCAAGCTTTAGCTACCGGAAGGGGCGGTGCGTCCCCTCCGCCGACAGGACCCGCGGGCCGAGACCTCCCCGAAATCGACTCCTGCGTGGAGCTGTTCCCAACGGCGGAGTTCCAGGAGCGCGAGGTCTACGACTTCTTCGGAATCGTGTTCCGGGGGCATCCCGACCTCACACGGATTC
>JASLJO010000299.1 GCA_030152505.1 Solirubrobacterales bacterium
TCCTGGCGCTCGGTCAGGGCGACGCAGACGTCGAGCACGTGGGCGCCGCCTTCGACCTGGTCTTCGGCGACCTGGACGAGGCCGTCGTAATCGTCGGCGAGCAGCAGTTCCTTCGCTTTTTTCGAGCCCTGTGAGTTGACGCGCTCGCCGACCAGGGTCGGGCGCGGCTCCTGCACGAGCGGCGTCGAGGTCATCATCGAGGAGACCTCGATCGGCCCCGGCGCCGGGCGCTCGCCAGGTGCACGGCCCTCGACCCGCTCGCGGATCGCGGCGATGTGCGCGGGCGTCGTTCCGCAGCAGCCGCCGACGATCCCCACGCCGTAGCGCTCAACGAACTCGCCCAGGGTCGCCGCCAGCGGCTCGGGCTGTTCGGGGAAGATCGTCTCGCCGTCGGGCCCCTGCAGAGGGAGGCCGGCGTTGGGGATGCAGTGGACGGGCAGCGGGCTGTTCTCGCCGAGGAAGCGGATCGCGTCGCGCATGTCCTCGGGACCGGTCGAGCAGTTGAGGCCGATCACGTCGACATCGAGCGCGGCGAGGGTGGTCAACACCGCCTGGATGTCGGTGCCTAGCAGCATCTTGCCGGCCTGCGGGAGGAGCGAGACGCTGGCCTGGATCGGCAAGGTGCGGCCGGCAGCCGCGAACGCCTCGCGGGCGCCGAAGATCGACGCCTTGACCTCGAGGATGTCCTGCGCGGTCTCGACGATGATCAAGTCGGCGCCGCCCTCGACCAGGCCCTGGGCCTGCTCGGCGAAGACCTCGACCAGCTTGCGGAAGGAGATGTCGCCCAGGGTCGGGTCGTCGGAGGCGGGCAGGAAACCGGTCGGCCCGATCGAGCCGGCTACAAAGCGCGACTCGCCCGCCGCCCTGCGGGCGATCTGGGCCGCCTTGACGTTGATCTCGTGCGTGTGTTCGCCCAGCCCCCACTCCTCGAGCTTCAGCCGCGAGCCCTGGAAGCTGTCGGTCTCGACCACCTCCGCCCCTGCCTCCAGCATCGAGGCGTGGACGCCCTCGATCACGTCGGGACGGTTGAGGACGAGAGCCTCATGACATTTGCCCTCCAGCCCGCCGTAATCGGCCTGAGTCAGGTCGAACTGCTCCAGGGTCGCGCCCATGCCGCCGTCGAAGACGACGACGCGTTCCCTGGTCGCAGCTATGTAGTCACGCTCGGACACGGTCAAAAGAGGTTAGATGGTTCGCTTTCCTACGCGGATAGGCTGAAGCGCGCTGATGATCGATTCCCACACGCACCTCTTCCTCTGCGAGCGGCCCGAGGCCGAGATGGTCGCGGACGCGCTCGCGGCCGGGGTCAGCCGCATGCTCAACGTCGGCCTCGGCGGGGAACAGAATGCGACCGCGATCGGCGCCGCGGAGCGTCACGAGGCGGTCTTTGCCTCCGTCGGCCGCCACCCGACCGAGGCCGCCGGCTTCGACGACGCCGAAGCGGAGCGGATCGATCAGCTCGCCGCGCACGAGAAGGTGCGAGCGATCGGCGAGACCGGGATCGACTACTACCACGAGACCGCCAGCCCAGCGGACCAACGGCGCGCCTTCGAGGCGCAGGTCGCAATCGCCCGCAAGCACGGCCTGCCGATCGTCATCCACGGCCGCGACAAGGACGGCGAGACGGCGGCGATCGACGAGATCTTCGCGGTGCTCGACGCTCAGGCCGGCGACACGCCGGTGATCCTGCACTGCTTCTCCGCTCCATGGCGCGCCGCCGACGCCGCCGAGCGCGGCTGGTACTGCTCCTTCGCCGGTCACACCACCTATCCCGGCTCCGCCGAGCTGCGTACGGCGGCCGCGCAACTGCCCGCTGAGCTGCTCCTGGTCGAGACCGACGCCCCATATCTGGCGCCCCAGGCCGTGCGCGGCAAGCCCAACGAGCCCGCCTATGTGGTCGACACCGCCCGTGTCGTCGCCGCCGCCCGCGCGATCCGCTATGAGGAGCTGGAGGGGATTGTCGAGGCCAACGCCCGCGCTCTCTTCGGCTGGTAGGAGACCCCAACCGGTGGTCAGGCTCGGTCAGAACTTTCTCGCCGACCCGAATCTGCTCGACGCGATCGTCCGTGACGCCGAGCTCGAGCCGACCGACGTGGTGCTGGAGGTCGGTGCGGGAGAGGGGGTGCTGACCGAGCGCCTGGCGGTCGCGGTCGCGCATGTCCACACGGTCGAGATCGACCGCAACCTGGAGCCCGCCCTGGCACCGCTCGCGGCGCTGCCCGACGTCGACCTGCACTGGGGCGATGCGATGAAGCTCGACCTGGCCGCCCTCAAGCCGGTGCCGACCGCGATCGTCTCCAACCTCCCCTACGCGATCGCCACTCCGCTGATCATCCGCACGATCGAGGAGCTGCCCTCGGTCGGGCGGTGGACCGTGATGGTGCAACGCGAGATAGCCGACCGGCTGCGAGCCGCGGCGGGAAGCCGGACCTATGGCGCCCCGAGCGTGCAGGTGCAGCTGGCCTGCGAGGTGAACCTGCTGCGCACCGTCGACCCGGCTGTCTTCCAGCCACGACCGCGGGTCGGGTCGGCGATCCTGAGCCTGCGCCGCACCGGGACCGGTGCCGACGCGGCCACCCGTGAGCTGGTTCGTGCCGCCTTCGCCCATCGCCGCAAGTCGCTGGCCCGCTCGCTGGAGCATGTCCGCCCCGGCTCGCTGCGCGCCACCCGCGCTGCCCTGCGCGAGCTGGGAATCGCCGAGGACGCGCGCGCCGAGGCGCTCGCCCCCGCGAGTTTCGCCGCTCTGGCGGGAAAACTGGGTGAGAGCGAGTGACGCCCGCCCCGATGCGCATTCAAGCCCCCGCCAAGCTCAACCTCTGCCTCTTCCTCGGCCCGCGCCGTGCCGACGGCCTGCACGAGCTCTGCTCGCTGTTCGAGCCGCTCGCCCTCGCCGACGCGATCGAGGTGTCGGAGGCCGAGCGCGACGAAGTCCTCTGCCCGGGGATCGAGGGCGAGAACCTCGCCGCGCGGGCGCTGGCGGCGCTGCGCGAGGCGGGCTGGCGGGCGCCGCCGCTGCGGATCGAGATCGAGAAGCGGATCCCGGTCGCCGCCGGGCTGGGGGGCGGGTCGGCCGACGCGGCCGCCGTCCTGCGGCTGGCGCGGGAGCCGGCTACGGGCACGGCCTGGTCGGTTCCGGACCTCGAGGAGCTCGCCGCCGAGCTCGGCGGCGAGCTCCTCGAGGTCCGGAACCGACCAGGCCGTGCCCGTAGCCGGCT
>JASLJO010000043.1 GCA_030152505.1 Solirubrobacterales bacterium
GAGCACCTCACCGAGCAGCGGGCACGCCCGCCGATCGTCGAGATGCGCAAGGTCACCAAGGTCTACCCCGGCGGTCACGTCGGGCTGGAACGGGTGAGCCTGCGGGTCGACCGGGGCGAGTTCGTCTTCCTCGTCGGCCCAACGGGCTGCGGCAAGTCGACCCTGATCAAGACGCTGATCCGCGACGAGCAGGCCACCGATGGTGCCGTCCGCATCGCCGGGCGCGACATCGGCGCCCTGCCGGAGAAGAAAATCCCGCAGCTGCGGCGCAACATCGGCACGGTTTTCCAGGACTTCAAGCTGCTCCCCGACCGCACCGTCTACGACAACGTCGCCTATGCGCGGCAGGTGCTCGGCGCCCACCGCGGCGAAATCCGCCGCCAGGTGCCGGAGATCCTCCGTTTGGTCGGTCTCTCGACCAAGCTGCACAGCTATCCGGACGAGCTCTCGGGTGGGGAGCAGCAGCGCGTCTCGATCGCCCGCGCCTTCGTCAACCACCCGCCGCTGCTGCTCGCCGACGAGCCAAGCGGCAACCTCGACCCGGTCACCTCGATCGGCGTGATGCAGCTGCTCTACCGGATCAACAAGACCGGTACGACCGTCGTCGTCGTCACCCACGACCGCGAGATGGTCGACAACATGCGCCGCCGCGTGGTCGAGCTCTACGAGGGCCGCGTCGTCCGCGACGAGGTCAGCGGCGGCTACACCGAGGAGTCGACCTCGGAGTTCGGCCTGCGTATGCGGGCCGAGATGGGGGTCGCGCCCGAGGGACAGACCAACGGCCATGCCGGCGAGTCGCTCTTCTGACCCATGTCGCGACTTCTCTTCTTCACTCAGGAGGCCTTCCGGGCGCTGCGCCGTAACGGCGCACCGAGCATGGCCGCGATCGTCACCACGATCGTCACCGTGATCCTGCTCGGGGTGCTGATCCCGATCTTCCAGACGACGCAGGCGAAGAGCAACCAGGTGCGCGACAGCCTCGAAACCCGCGTGGCGATCTTCGACGATGCGACCAAGACCGAAATCGACCAGCTCGAACAAAAGCTGCTGGCGATCCCGCACGTTGCCTCGGTGCGTCTGATCACCAAGTCCGAAGCCCTGGATGAACTGAAGCAGGATCTGGGCAAGGACAAGAGCGGTGAACTGCTGACCCAGCTGCACTCGAATCCGCTGCCCGCGAACTTCTCGGTCAAGGCGGACGATGCGAGCAATCTCGACGCGGTCGAAACGGCGATCACCCCGCCTGGCCCCGAAGGCAAGCCGCAGCCGATCTCGCCGATCGTCCAGGACCAGTTCAACCGCCAGGAAGACTCGAAGAAGATCGAGCAGGTGACGAGTGCGCTGAAGATCGTCCTCACCGTGATCACCGCGCTTCTGATCGCCGCCTCGTTGATGCTGGTCGGCAACACGATCCGGCTCTCGATCTACACCCGCCGGCGTGAGGTCGAGGTGATGCGCTTGGTCGGCGCCACCCGCTGGTTCATCCGCTGGCCGTTCATGATCGAGGGGGTCGTGGTCGGCTTCTTCGGCGGCCTGGTGGCCATACTTGTCCTGTGGCTGGGCAAGCTGACGATCGTCGACCCTTTGAGCAACAGCATCGGCTTCCTCGCCGCCCAGAACAGCACCACGCTTTCCTTCCCGGCCCTGGTCGTGATCCTCTTCGGCGCCGCGGTGCTGGTCTCGGCGATCGGCTCCGGCATCACCCTGCGCCGCTTCCTCAAGGTTTAGTGACAGGGCAGTCGGCGTGAGCGCCGCGCGCACGCTGGGCCTCACGGCCGCGCTGCTCCTCGTGCTCGCGGCGGGTCTGTGGATCGGCGGCCATCCGGCGAGGATGCCGTCTTCTTTGCGCGACGTCTTCGTCGACGAATCGGCCGGGCTGACCGCCGAAGCCAGCGAGCTGATCGAAGACAACTACTACCGCGAGGTCCCGCAGAGGAAGCTGATCGACTCCTCACTGGGTGGCATGGTGCGGGGGCTGCGCCGCCGCTACCACGACCGCTTCTCCGACTACTTCTCGCCGAAGATGCTGACCCGCTTCGACGAGGAAATCGAAGGGCGCTTCTCCGGGGTTGGCCTCAGCGTGACCGAAACGAAGCGCGGGCTGCGTGTGGTGCGTGTCTTCAAGGGCTCGCCGGCGGAAGAGGGCGGAATCGCGGTCGGCGAGACGATCGTCATGGTGGACGGCAGGTCGATCGCCGGGCTCGACTCGACGGCGGCCACGGAAATGATCAAGGGACCAGAAGGAACCGAGGTCACGCTCGGCATGCGCGCGCCGAAGGGCGGCAAGACGCGGCAGGTGCGCCTCACTCGCGCCCAGATCTCGCTGCCGGTGGTCAGCAGCAGGCTCGAGACGGTCAGCGGCAAGAAGCTCGGCTACGTGCGGCTTGCCGCCTTCAGCGAAGGCGCCGACGTCGTCCTGCGGCGGGCGGTGCGCAGGCTGCAGCGGCAGGGGGCGGAGGGGCTCGTGCTCGACCTGCGCGGCAATGGCGGCGGCCTGCTGGATGAGGCGGTGCTGACCGCGAGCATCTTCCTGCCCAAGGGCGAAGTCGTCGTCTCGACCGATTCCCGCACCCAGGGCCACGCCGTCTACAGGACCAAGGGCGGCAGCCTGCCGCCGCTGCCGATCGTCGTCCTGATCGACCGCAACACCGCCTCGGCGGCGGAGATCCTCACCGCGGCGCTGGCCGACGACGCCGGGGCGAAGACCGTCGGCACGCGGTCCTACGGCAAGGGCGTCTTCCAGCAGGAGATCGGCCTCTCCAACGGCGGTGCCTTGAAGCTGACCGTGGGCGAGTACTTCACCCCGGATGGCGCGAATCTCGCCGGCAAGGGCATCCGGCCGGACATACCAGCCACCAACCGGCCGGGCACGGCACCGGATGAGGGCCTGGAAAAAGCCCTGGCGGTGCTGGTGACCGAAGCACGATGAGTTCCGGTGCGCCTTTCCCACCGCATGGGTTGGAAAAGCGCACCGGAAGGTGGGGAGATGGCTGAGCGGGATTGGCGCTACTACCGGGCGCGGCAGCGTGCACGCGGGCGGCGTGAGGAGCCGAAGACGGCCCGCGACGCGGTCGAGGCATGGCTGCGCGAGGAGCTGGGCGGGCGCGGCTTCGGTGCCGCGCTGGAGATGGAAGCCGGGCGGGCAGGCGATGTCGCCGAGTCGCGCGGCTTCGCGCGCCGCGACCTGACCGAGCTGCCGACCTTCACCGTCGATCCGGCGACCGCGCGCGACTTCGACGACGCGGTCTCGGCGCGGCGCGAGGGCGGGGCGACCCGGCTCTGGATCCATATCGCCGATGTCGCCGCCCATGTGCCGCCGGGTTCACCCCTGGACCGTGAGGCGCGGCGGCGCGCCAACAGCACCTACGTGCCCGGGACGGTCGAGCCGATGCTCCCGCACGCGCTCAGCGAGGAAGCCTGCAGCCTGGCGCCGGGGGTGGAGCGGCTCGCGGTGACGGCCGAGATCGAGCTCGGCCCCGACGGCAAGGCCGCTGGGGCGGCCTTCTACCGCAGCCGTATCCGCTCGGACGCACGGCTCGACTACGACCAGCTCGACGTGATCTTTGCCGGCCGCGCCGAAGCGCCCCAGGCTGTCGCCGAGCCCCTCTCCGTCGCCCGCAAGGCGGCGGCTGCGCTGGGCGAACGGCGCGGCGCCACCAGCCTCGAGGTCGAGTCCTTCGAGCCGGAGTTTCGCTTCGACTCGCGCGGAAACGTGATCGGTGCCCGTGGTGTCGCCCAGACCGAGTCGCACCGCCTGATCGAGCGGCTGATGATCCTCACCAACGAGCAGGTGGCCCAACTGCTGGAGCGCAAGCGGGTGCCGGCGATCTACCGCGTGCACGCGCGACCGGACCCGCTGCGGATCGAAAGGCTGATTGAGCAGCTGCATGAGCTCGAGATCCCGACTCCGCCGTTGCGCGGCAGGCCGGCGCCGAGCGAGGCCGCCGAGCTGGCGGCGGAGGCGAGCCGGCTTGTGGCGCGAGAGGCGACGCGACGCGGGCACGGTCGCAGCGCGTATACAACGCTCGTGCTGCGTTCCCTCGAACAGGCTCGATACAGCGAGCGCAACGGTGGCCACGCCGGCCTTGGCAGCGCCGCCTACTGTCACTTCACCTCGCCGATTCGTCGCTATCCCGACCTCGTCGTCCACCGCGCCCTGCTGGCGACGTTGGGCGAGGGCGAGCCTGCGCCGAGCGCGGCAGAAGCGCGCGAGGCAGCCGTGCATTGCAGCGAGCGCGAGCGCGAGTCGATGCGGGTCGAGCGCCGCGCCGACGACGTCTGCGCCGCCTTCCTGCTTGAGCGCGAGTTGCGCGAGCGGGGCGCCGAGACCCAGTTCGAAGGCGAGGTCTCCGGGCTGATCCGCGCCGGCGCCTTCGTCGGCTTCGGGGGCGAGCTCGGCGACGTCTACGAGGGCTTCCTTCCGGCCCGCCGCCTGGGCGGGGCCGAGCGTTTCGAGCTGGACGAGAGCGAGACGGCGCTGGTCGGTCAGGACTCGCGGCGCAAGCTGCGCCTCGGCGACCCTATATCCGTCCAGGTGAGCGGCGTCGAAGCGGTCCGCGGTCGCGCCGACCTGGAGCCGGTGGATGGCTAAGAAGGGCAAGAAACGGGCGCCCGCCTCCGGCGACGTCGCCACCAACCGCCGCGCCCGGCACAAATTCGAGCTGGTGGAGAAGGTCGAGTCGGGGATCGTCCTGCTCGGCTCGGAGGTCAAGTCGCTGCGCAACGGCAAGGCGCAGATGACCGACGCCTACGCGGTCATAGACAAGGGCGAGGTGTGGCTGCGCAACCTTCACATCCCGCCGTATGAGCCCGCCAGCCGCGAGAACCACGAGCCGGAGCGGCCGCGCAAGCTGCTCCTGCACAGGGCCGAGATCGAGCGCTTGGTGGGCAAGACGGCGGAGAAAGGGCTCACCCTGATCCCGACTCGCATCTACTTCAAGGGCTCCCTGGCCAAGGTCGAGCTTGCCCTGGCTCGGGGCAAGGAGGGGCGCGATCGCCGCCGCGAGATCGCGGCACAGGACGTGCGACGCGAGGTCGAGCGGGAATTCAAGGGCCGAATGAGGTAGCTTCGGGGCCCGTCATGATCATGGCCAACTTCGTCAGCGACCATGTCGAGTACTTCGTAGCCGGGCTCGTGGTGGCGATCCTGCTTTTGCTGCTCGTGATCAGCGTGGTACAACGGCGCGGCAAGGAGAGGGAGCAGAAGCAAGCCCAGAAGCCGGGTGCCGCCGGGGCGCCGCCACCGCCTGTGCCCCCCCCGGGCCAGTCATTGAGCGGCAAGGAGAAGCGAAAGCTGGCGCGCGAGCAGCAACGCGCCGCCCGCGGCGAACACCGCAAACGGCGTGGCGAAGAGGCGAAGAAACGCCGCGAGGAACGGACCCGCAGGCGTTCCGAGAAGCGCGGTAAGCCCGCGGCCGGGCGCCCCTCGGGCCGCAAGGCGAAGAAGGAAGCGGCCAAGGCCGAGCGCGAGCTGGCGGCCGCCCGCGCGGCGCAGGAGCGGGCACTCTACGAGCAGCAGAGTGCCGGCACGGCGGAACCCGGCCAGGCAGCGGCGCCGCAGGCGCCGGTGCCACCCCCGGCGGCACAGCCTTCCCAGGGCCAGACCCAGTTCACGACCCCTCCTCCGCCGATGCCGGCCCCGCCCGGGCCGGCTGGCGTGCCCGCTCCGCCACAGCCCGAGCCGCCAGTGCCCCCGCCGCCGGCGCCGGGGGGATACGACCCCGCCGCGGCGGAACATCGGGTGCAGGACAAGGTTGCTGAAATTCAGCGGGAGGAGGAGCGCATCCGCGCCGAGGCGGACCGCCGGATTGCGGAGGCCGAGCGACTCCAGCGCGAGGCCGAGGCGCGACAGGCCCAGGCCGAGGCTGGCCAGACGACGCAGAGCATGGCGGCCGTCCCGGCACCGGCACCGGCACCCGCACCCGCACCCGCGAGCGTCGCGCCGGCGCCGGATATGCAGACTGCCGAACACCGCCTGCAACAGGAGCGCGAAGCGCAGGAGCGCGCGCTGGCCGAAGCGCAGGAGCGCCTGCGCCAGATCGAGGAGCGGACCAAAGCAGCAGAACAGCGTGCCGCGGAGGCAGAGCGCCTCTCACAGCTGAAAGCGCAGGAGGCAGAGCGGCAGCAGCGTTTGCGCGAGATTGAGGCCAGCGTCGCCCAAGCCGAGGAGCGCGCCCGTGAAGCCGAGCGACGGGCGGCGGAGGCCGAGCAGGCCGTGCTCGGAGCCGTGCAGGGCAGTGGGATGCCTCAGCCACCGACGACCCCTTCGCCCCCTCCAGAGCCGCAGCCGCCCATTGTCGAGCCGACGCCCCCGACGCCCGAGCCGCCGCCGGGACCCCCGCCGGCCCCGCCGCAGCCGGGTCCGCCGCCCGCGCCCGATCCCGAACCGGCGCCCCCACGGCCGGAGCCGCAGCCGACGGCTCAGACTGGCGACACGATCGAACTCAACAACGTCACCTTTGAGCAGCTGCGCGGGCATGGGCTATCGGTGACCCAGGCGACCCGTCTGCTCGCCCACCGTGAGCGCGTTGGCAGATTCCAGTCGATAGACGAACTCGACGAGATACCGGGCTTGCCGCGGGAGTTCGCCGAAGACCTAAAGCGCCGCTCGCGGGTCTAGGAGGGTCTGGCGAAACCCCCGCCCACGTCTGGCGGCGGCGGAGACGCGAGTTTCTCGCCAGAACCTCCTAGAGGCCGTAGGCCTCGAGCAGCTTAAGCCAGACCTCGCTGCGGGTCGGGTAGGCGGCGACGGCGTGGCGCAGCCGCTTGAGCGGCACCTCGGCGGCGACGGCGATGGTTGCCGCGTGCAGGAAGTCGGCGGTCTCGAAGCCGGTGAAGGTCGCGCCGACGATCGTCTCCTCGTCCCGATCGACGACCAAGCGCGAGGTGCCGCCGGTGCCCCTGCCCTGGAAGCTGGCGCCGGCCGTGCCGTCGGTGGGGACGTCGACCGCCTTTGCGGAGATGCCGGCTTCCTCGGCCTGGGCAAGGGTCTTGCCGACCGCGGACACCTGGGGGTCGGTGAAGGTGACTCGAGGGGAGCCGAGGCCTTCGGCGAGCGCCTCGACCGGGCGCCCGAGCAGGTTCTCGGCGGCGACCCAGGCCTGGTACTTGCCCATGTGGGTGAAGAGCGAGCGGCCGTTGACGTCGCCGACGGCGTAGAGCCACTCGCGGCCGCTGACGCGGAGGCGGTCGTCGGTCTCGAGGAAGCCGTGCTCGCCCGGCTCGATCCCGGCGGAGTCGAGCCCGATACCCCGGGTGCGCGGAACGCGGCCGATCGCCACCAGTAGCTCTTCGGCCTCAGTGCGGCCGCCGTCGTTCAGCTCGACGACGATGCCCGCGCCGCCGGAGGAAAGGCGTTCGGCAAGCACGCCGGTGCGGACGTCGATCCCATAGGCGTCGCGCAGGGAGTCGGCGACCTGCTCGCCGGCGAAGGGCTCCTCCCGCGGGAGCAAATGCTCCTCGCCCTCTATCAGAGTGACCCGCGTGCCCAGCGTCGACCAGGCCTGGGCCAGCTCCGAGCCGACCGGGCCGCCCCCGAGGACGATCATGCTCTCGGGCACCCGCTTGGCGGTGGTCGCGTCGCGGTTGTTCCAGGCGTCGACCGAGTCGAGCCCCTCGATCGGCGGCATCGCTGCACCGCTGCCGGTGGCGATGACGATGGCCCGCCTGGCGAGGAGCGTCTCCCCGCCGAGGGCGACGCGACGCTCGCCGTCCAGCCGGCCCTCACCACGGAAGAGCTCGATGCCGTGTTCGTCCAGCCAGGGGAGCTGGCCGGAGTCGTCGCGGTCGTGGATCACCTCGTCGCGTCGGTCGAGCACCGCCCGCGGGTCGAGCTCGCCGGTGACGGCGGCCGCGACGCCCGGCACGCGGCGCGCCTCGGCGAGCAGCTCGCCCGGGCGCAGCAGCGCCTTCGAAGGCATGCAGGCGTAGTAGGAGCACTCGCCGCCGACCAGGTGGCTCTCGACGATCGCGACCGAGAGCCCGCCGTCGGCCAGACGCCCGGCGCAGACCTCACCGGGTGCGCCGGCGCCGACCACGATCGCGTCGAATTCTCGCTCCGGCGACATCTATTTCGCGCTCCGCTCACGGCGCGAAGAACCAGATATGCACGCTTGTTCGCTCCGCACTCAGGAGAGCGTACAATCGGCGGCACATAGCACGGGGGCGACAGGCTTCGATCTGGTCGGTCCGTGCGAACGGTCGCAGGTCGAGGTTGCCGGAGGCCTCGTTAAACACCGGCACCAACCAATACGTGCGGACCATGAGTTCGCCCTCGCTGCTTAGTTAGATCTAAGTGAGTGAGAGTCGGCCCTCTCCCGCCCGCGGAGGGGGGTCCCGGCTTCAATTGCGGGCTCACCCGGGCGGATCGCCCCGTCCGCCAGGGGAAATCGAAGAGGGCTCTGTCTTCCGCAGTGCCCGCCGGCGCGGACCCCGGGAGACGAGAATCAAGCGCCGGCTATGCCTGTAGAAGCCTTCGCGCTACGACCAGAGACGCCGGTTCAATTCCGGCCGCCTCCACTGATGGACCGCTACGTCGCCTTCCTGCGTGGGATGAATCTCGGCGGGCGTCGGATCACCAACGAGGAGCTGCGCGCGCACTTCGAGGCGCTCGGCTGCGATGAGGTGGCGACCTTTCGCGCCAGCGGCAACGTGATCTTCGCCGTCGAGGGAGAGACGCCGGCAGGGCTGACCGCACGGCTCGAAAAGGGACTGGGCGAGCGGCTCGGCTACGACGTGCCGGTATTCCTGCGCTCGGCGAAGGAGCTGCTTGCGGTCGCGGCGTTCGAGCCTTTTGAGGAGAGACAACGCAGCGCCTCGAAAGGCAAGCTCCAAGTCGGGCTGCTGACGAAGAGGCCGCGCGCGGCTGCGGTGAAGAAAGCACTGGCGCTTTCAATCGACGAGGACCACTTGGCGATCGAGGCCCGTGAGCTCTACTGGCTTCCCGACGGCGGTCTTTCCGAATCCGACCTCGATCTGAAGGCTCTCGCCACCATTCTCGGCCCGACGACGATCAGGACCAAGGGCACGATCGACCAGATCGCCGCCAGGCACTTCGGCTGACGCTCAGGCTTCGAAGGCGATCGACGCCGAGAGCTGGGGCGGGGTGCTGAGCGTCTGGAAGACGACGCAGTAGCGCTCGGTCAGCTTCAGCAGGGTGTCGAGATCCTCCTCGCTCGCGTCGGTGTCGAGGTCGAACTCGAGGCGAATGGCGCGGAAGCCGACCGGGGCGTCGCGGTCGACGGCCAGAGTGCCACGGAAGTCGAGTTCGCCCTCGGCGCGAACCCTGCCCGACGCGACCGCGATCCCGAGCGAGGTGGCGACCGCGCGCAGGGTCACGCCGGCGCAGGCGACGAGCGCCTCGAGCAACATGTCGCCTGAGCAGAGCAGCGTGCCATCGCCGCCCGACGCGGGGTGCAGCCCCGCTTCTGCCAGCGCCCGCCCGGTGTCGACCGAGCAGGAGACGCCCTCGCCGAGGTTGCCGCTCGCCTTCAAGGTGACGACCGCCACCTCGGGTTCCCGCGCGTAGCGCTCCTTGAGCGGCGTCTGAATCGATCTCAGGCCCTCGCGGTCCACGCCAAAAGGCTACGCGCCTGGTACGTGCCGGTGCTGAGAGGTCATATAGGCACGGTTCCACCGGCACGTCGGGATAGGGTCACGGGCGTGGGCGACGTCTTCCTCCTGGCCTTCCTCGCCGCGCTCTATCCGACGTTGCTGGCGGCGACGACGGTGATGCTGATGCTGCCGCACCCCAAGCGACTGCTGCTCGGCTACCTGCTCGGGGCGGCGATGACCAGCATCACCCTCGGCCTCGTGATCGTCTTCAGCCTGCGTCACTCGGGCCTGGCGCACACGACCGAAGCCACGCTGGGGCCGGGCGAGGACATCGTCCTCGGCTGCCTGGCGCTGGCCGTCGCCTACGTGCTCGGCACTGGACGGGATCGGCCCCTGGAGGAGCGCCGGCGCGAGCGCAAGGCGGCCAAGGGCTCACAGGGCCCACCGCGCTGGCAACAGTTCCTCGGCCGGGGCTCGGCCCGCGTGACCTTCGCCGTCGGTGCCTGCCTCACGCTCCCCGGCGCCACCTACATCACCGCCCTCTACCGGATCGCGGACGAGGAACTGGCCGACCCGGTGACGGTCGCCGTCATTTTCGCCTTCAACGCGATCATGCTGATCCTGCTGGAGGCCCCCCTGCTCGCCTATACCTTCGCCCCCGACTGGACCCCAAAAGCAATCGAGCGCTTCAAGTCGAAGCTCCGCGAACGCGGCCGCATCTGGGCAGTCCGAATCGCAGCAGCTCTGGGCCTATTGATGATCGCCCGCGGTGTGATCACCTTGCTCGCCTGAGCGACCGCGGCACTCGGCGCCTGGTCTCGTAACGTAGGCGTCGATGGCAATCGCGACCGCAACCAGCCTCGACATGCACATGGGTGGAGAGCTGCTCTTCGCCGGCGTCTCCTTCAAGCTCGAGCCGCGCGAGCGGATGACCCTCTCCGGCCGCAACGGCGCCGGAAAGTCGACCCTGCTGCGCATGCTGGCGGGCGAGCTCTCGCCCGACGCCGGCAGCATGGTCCTGCAGCGAGGCGCGCGCGTCGCCCTGCATGACCAGCGTCCCCCGCGCGAGACAGCGATCTCGCTGGGCGAGTACGTCTTCTCCGGCCGGGCGGAAATGCTCGAGACCGAGCGGGAGCTGGAGCGGCTCGAGGCGGCGATGTCGGCGGGCGATACCGGCGAGGAGACGCTGAACGCCTACGCCGGCGCCCAGCAACGGCTCGAGCACGGCGGCGGTTACCGCTGGCGCGACGGCGTTCTCGCCGTCCTGCGCGGCCTCGGCTTCGGGGGTGAGGAGGCCGAGCGCCCGCTCTCGACCTTCTCCGGCGGCGAGCTGACCCGCGCCTCATTGGTGCGGGCGCTGGCGACGCGCCCGGACCTGCTGCTGCTCGACGAGCCGACCAATCACCTCGACATCCCCTCGCTGGAGTGGCTGGAGCGCTATCTGCAGGACATCGATGCCGCGGTCGTCCTCGTCGCCCACGATCGCTGGTTCCTCGAGGCGGTCGGCACCTCGGTGCTGGAGC
>JASLJO010000096.1 GCA_030152505.1 Solirubrobacterales bacterium
CGGCTTCGACCCGGCAGCGACTGCAGGTCGCCTGCGCGCCGTCGGCGAGCGTCAGCTCGCCGACGCTCTGCTGGACCAGCGCTTGATCGCCGGTATCGGCAACATCTTCAAGAGCGAGGCCTGCTTTGCGGCCCGAACGAACCCCTGGCTCTCATTGGGCGAACTCTCCGACGATGAGCTCCAAGCGGTGCTCGAGTCCGCCCGGGATCTGATGCGGCAATCGGTGGCGGAGGGGCGCCCCCGGTCGGCCGTTTACGGGCGCGCGGGGCGGCCCTGCCCGATCTGCCGCACCCCGATCGCGGCCCGCGGGCAAGGGGACGGAAATCGCCGGACCTACTGGTGTCCGCGCTGCCAGGCGGCCAGGAGGGCTTCTTAACATTCCGATCCCGCTCCATTTCAAGCGGCGCGCCGAGATCGGAATATGCAGGACTTTTATCCCTGGCGGTCAGTCTCAACCTGAACTGGAGCCCCTCTGGAACTTTAAAATTTAGGGTGATTTTGGACAAATATTGGGTATTCTCGGAGACTCGTGCATTGCTCGAACGATCATCCGTGGTGGGTGAGCCACCTTCGACTCCCGATCATCATCGGGACGATGGCGGTGCTGCTGTTCGCACTCACCGCCCCGGCCCATGGCGAAACCACTGACCCCGCGGCTGTCCCGCCGGCTCCACTCGCCGAAAGTTCCGCCTCGGCTGCAGAAGCAGCCGAGGCCGCGGCCGGCGACCTGTCGGGGGAGCCTGCCGGCACCCCCGACACGGATGAACCCGAGAACACCGGCGACACGGCTTCTCCCTCCGCTGCGGCTCCACCCCCTGATGCGGCCGTCGCAACCCAGTCCACCGTCCACCGGGTCGCGTCGCAACCGCAAGCGCTCGAACGCGCCACCAGGGCACCCGTCAACCACACCGCCACCCAGGCCATCCGCCGGGTGTCGGGGGAGGTCGAAAGCATCTCTCAAGCAGTGCAGGAGACCGCGGTGCAGACCGTCGCCGGAAAGACGCCGGGCGGCGATCTCCCCCCGCCACACCTGCATCCTCACCGTCGCAATCCGCTCCGCCTGACTGGCGAAGTCATCAAGCGCGGTTTCCAAGGTCTCATCGCGCCAAGCCGAGTCAGGAGTATGTCCTTGCCCGGCGAAGCGCTCTTCATCTCCGAACTCGGCCCCATCGCATCGCCCCCCACCGCAGGGCTCCCAGGCGCGGCGGCGGCGAGCCCCCTTCTCCGCGAAAGAGTCGAGGTCCTGGCCGGCTTTCCCATGGAGCGTCCGTTCCTGCTTGGCGGGATCGAGCCTCTGCGGTTGCTCATCGTGCAGGCCGGCGCTGCCGCGAGCGTGCTCCCCCTGCCACTCGGTGCCCCAGATGGCGCCTTGCGCGGCAGCGCCGGCGCCCCCTCGGGGGATCCCTCCACTCCTCTGAACCGCAATCTTCCCACGCCCCCCGGCTCGCCCGACGCCGTGGCGTCCGGCCTGGGTGGCTCTTCCTTCGTCCCCATCGTCGCGCTGCTCGCGTTGCTCGCGCTGGCCGCACCGGCGATCTTCCGCAGACCTGGGGAGGTCCCGCTCTTCCGGGCGCCGACCCCGTTCGTCTGCGCACTCGAGCGCCCTGGCTAGGTCCTCACGGACCTCAAACCAGGGCTGCGCCGGGAGCCCTGATCACCCCCCGGCGGAACACACTCGAGTAGAGAAAGGAATTACCGATGAGATACATCACGGCTGTAATCGCAGCCGCGATCGTCCTGGCGATCGGAGCAGCGTCTGCCGCTGCCACCACGCCGCTGCCCATGCCCCCTGCCTCTGGCCAGAGCAACAGCAGCAGCGTGACCCAGGGCGACCCGAGCGCAACCGGTGGCGACGCCACCGCAACCGGCGGTGACGGCGGCAACGCCAACACCGGCAACACCCAGTACGGGAACGGCAATGCGGTTGCCGTCTCGGTCGGCGGTGACGCCGATGCCGAAGGTGGAGACACCGCGGCGGAAAGCGGCGACGCGACCGGCGGCGACGGCGGCGACGCCGATGCCGACGGCGGTGACGCCGATGCATCGAACGACGCGGTGGTGAAGCAGGCCAACGTGTCGAGCGGCAGCGATTCCTCACACGGGGATTGCGGCTGCAAGAGCGACTCGAAGCAGGACTCGAGCGACTCGCAGAGCAACGAGTCGAAGCTCGAGCAGGGCAGCCCGGAAGCCAGCGGCGGAAGTGCCACTGCCACGGGCGGCAACGGAGGTGAAGCCAACACCGGCAACACCCAGGAGTACAACGGCAACGCCGTAGGCAGGTCCGAACCGCGGGAGCAGAAGGAGAGCAAGTTCTGCGGTTGCAGTCACGGCAAGGATCGAGGTCACAACGACGCCGACGCCAAGGGTGGCGACACCACGGCGAAGAGCGGCAACGCTCGCGGTGGCGACGGCGGCAACGCCTACGCCGACGGCGGCGACGCCGATGCCTCGAACGACGCGGTGGTGAAGCAGGCCAACGTGTCGGAGCAGAAGGAGTCCGGCCATTCCTCGCACGGGGACTGCCGGTGCAAGGAGAGCCCCTCGACGTCCGGCTCGCAGAGCAACAACTCGGACGTCAAGCAGGGCGATCCGAGCGCCTCCGGTGGCAGCGGCACGGCCACTGGAGGTAACGGTGGCAACGCCAACACCGGCAACACCCAGATCGGCAACGGCAATGCGGTTGCCATCTCGGTCGGTGGTGACGCCGATGCCAAGGGTGGCGACACCACGGCAAGAAGTGGCGACGCCCGCGGTGGTGACGGCGGTAACGCCGATGCCGACGGCGGCGACGCCGATGCCTCGAACGACGCGGTGGTGAAGCAGGCCAACGTGTCGGAGCAGAAGGAGTCCGGCCATTCCCCGCACGGGGACTGCGGCTGCGAGAGCCACTCGAAGCAAGGCTCGAACGACCCGCAGAGCAACCAGTCGGGCATCCAGCAGGGTGACCCGGAAGCCAGCGGCGGCAGCGCCACGGCAACCGGCGGCGAAGGCGGTGACGCCAACACCGGCAACACCCAGGAGTACAACGGCAACGCCGAAGCCAGGTCCGAACCGCAGGACAAGCAGGAGCAGTCCAAGTCCTGCGGCTGTGACTACGGCAGAGGTGGGAGCCACAACGATGCCGACGCCGAGGGTGGAGACACCACGGCGGAAAGCGGCGACGCGACCGGCGGTGATGGCGGCAACGCCTCCGCCGACGGTGGTGACGCCGATGCCTCGAACACCGCGAGGGTGTTCCAGCTCAACTGGCTGGGGGGCTCTCGCTGGTAGGCACGACGCGCGCGAAGTAGGCGAACCAGTTGCCGGAGTGGGCCTCATAGCGAAGGCCCACTCCGGCGGTTTGCCGTTTGAGCGATGCGAGGGTGGTGAAGTGGGGATCGCCGAAGAGCTCCCCCACAACAAGACGGCCGCCGGGTTTCAGCACCCGGCGGATCTCACGCAGGGCGGCTCCGGGCTCGGGGATCTCGCCGAGCACCGCGGTCAGAACGACCGCGTCCATCGAGGCCTCCTCATACGGCAGGGCGGTGGCATCACCCTGGGTCGGGACGATGTTGCCGAGGCCGTGCTCGGCGGCGCGACCGATGACGTGATCGAGAAACTCCTGCTGCAGGTCGAAGATCTCGACCCGGCCGCCGGGAGCCAGCCACTCCGCCATGTCGAGCGTGTAGTAGCCGGTTCCGGGACCGATCTCGAGGACCCGCTCGCCTGGCTGCGGACGCAGCACCTCGCGCAGCCGATCACGGGTCACGATCGGGTGCGGCGCTTCGACCCAGAACCGCTGCCCGTAGGGGCAGGCCGATGGGTTCTTGCGCCACCAGAGCGCCGCGCCCAGCGTCACCGCCCCAAGGAGTGCGATCGAAGCTCTGAGGCGCACTCAGAAGCCGACTTTTTGCGCGCCGGAGTCGATGCGCAGGAAGGCGACCTTGCCGACGTACACGGAGAGCGTCCCGTCCTCGGTCTTGATGTCGTGCCAACCGCCCTTCTCGACCTGCTTGCGCAGGTCCTTCAGCTCGTCCTCGGCCAGCCGCACGGCGACCACCTGGCCCCCCTCGAAGCCGATCTCCACCTTCTGCGCATCGGCCATCAGTGCTCCTCTCCACTCGCTTCGACGATCTCGGTCAACACGCCGCCGGTCGAGCGCGGCTGGATGAACGCCACCCGGCTGCCGCGGATGCCCGTGCGCGCCTTGCCGTCGATCAGCTCGAGCCCCGCGGCGGCGAGCTTTTCGAGGGTCGCGTCGATGTCCTCTACCGCGTAGGCGACGTGGTGCAGCTTCGGGCCCTTGCGGGCGAGGAACTTGCCGACCGGCGAGTCCGGGGCCAGCGGCCGCATCAGCTCGACGTGGCCGTCGCCGACGTCGAGCAGGACCGCCTCGACCTCCTGCGACTCGACCGTCTCGCGGTGGGCGACGGTCATCTCGAAGGTCCCCGCGTAGAGCTCGAGAGCGGCGTCGATGTCCTCGACCGCGACGCCGATGTGATCGATCTTGCCGAACATCGGCGGCCAGTCTACGTGGCGGGCGGCGGCTCGCCCTCGCCGGCCACCGAGTTCTCGACGCGAAGGATCTCCGCCAGCGCGGCGACGCCGACCTGCAGCTGCTCCGGCGTCGGCTCCTTGGTCGCCAGGTACCGCTGGATCTCCCGCCCGGGGGTGTGGAAGGCCTCGGCCAACGGCGCACCGTGGTTGCGGTCGCTCCAGGCGAACATCTCGACCGCGACCGAGGCCCCCGCGAGGCCCACGGCCGCGCGCGCGATCGGGCTCGGCCGTTCGACCAGGCGCTCGAGGATCACCGTGCCGGCGGCGGAAAGCAGCATCATCGGGGTGATCAGGTTCGAGCCGCAGCGGTCGTGCTCCTTGGGCACCGAGGCAGGGTCCTCGATCCCCTGCTCGTAGGCGGCGATCGCCTTGTGCTCGACCCCGTGGTAGGCCGCGAGATCGCCGCCGCGCAGCGCGACGATCGACGGCAGGACCGACAGGGCGGCGACGGCCACCTCGCCCCCGCCGCACGCGCGGCGCCGGGGGCGAG
>JASLJO010000116.1 GCA_030152505.1 Solirubrobacterales bacterium
ACGCCGACGCTGCCGACCTCGCAGACGCGGCCGAGGTCGTTGCGCAGCAGGTCGACGATCATCAGGTGCTCGGCGTAGGTCTTCTCGTCTTCGGTCAGCTCGGCCCGCAGCGCCTCGTCCTGCTCGGGGTCCTCCGAGCGCGGGCTCGTCCCCTTGATCGGGCGCGCCTCGACCCGTCGCTCGCGGTCGACCGAGAGGAAGCGCTCCGGTGAGGAGCTGACCACGGCCATCTCGCCGAGCTTCAGATAGGCGGCGAACGGGGCGGGGTTGCGGCGCCGCAGCAGGCGGTAGAGGTCGAAGGGGTCGGGTTCGGCGTCGGTCGAGATCTGGTCGGTGAGGCAGACCTCATACGACTCGCCGGCGGCCAGTTCGGCCTGGCTGCGGAGGATGTCGGCGAGGTACTGCTCACGGCCGCGGCCACAGCGGAAGCTGACGTGCTCGGCTTCAGGGCCCTCGCCGAGCGAGCGCGGTGGCGCCGGCTCCGGCGGCTCGGCGATGATCTCCCTCACCGCCCCCTCGGCCTCGTCCAGCCAAGCCTCGGCTTCCGCCTCGTCGCCGTGGCAGAGCGCAACCAGGTGCGTCCTTCTACGCACGTGATCAACGGCGACGAGGCGGTTTGCGAGCATCATCACGGCATCCGGCATGTCCGACCGATGCACGTTCGGCGAACCGCAGTCCGCCTTCAGCTCGTAGCCGAGATAGCCGACGAAGCCGCCCATCAGCCCGGGCGGGAGGTCGGCCGGTGGTGGCTCGATTGCGTGCCCAGCGAGCTCGCGGTCGAGCAGGTCGAAGATCGAGGCGCGCTGCGTGCTCGCCGGGCCGGCGCCATGGCGGATCGCCGTGCCGGACTCGACGTCGTACTCGAGCACGCAGCGGGTGGCGCCGGCGCTGGTGCCGAGGAAGGAGCGCTGCGCCAGCCGCGTCGGCGCGTCGGCGCTGTCGAGCCAGAAGGCGTGCTCGCAATCGCCGAAGAGCCGTTCGAAGAGTGCCTCGGTCGAGGGCTCGCCGGGCAAGGTGCGCAGCCGCAGCTCACTCCCGCCGCCCTCCCGCGCGTGGTCGAGGTTTGAACCGCTATCCGGATCAAACCTCGACCGCGCCTGGGCGTTGGTGGCGGAGGGCGGTTGTTTGGCACCGCGCCAACGGGGTGAGCGCAGCCGCCGGGCCAATCCGTAGAAGTTCTCGACGAGGCGCGCGCCGTGCTCGGTGGCGACCGACTCGGGGTGGAACTGAACACCCCACATCGGTTTGCGGCGGTGTTCGATCCCCATCACCACGCCGTCATCGGCCCAGGCGGTGACGTGGCCGTCGGGGCCCATGCCGGTGATCGCCAGCGAGTGGTAGCGGACGACCGGGAAGTCCTGCGGGATGCCGGCGAAGAGGCCGTCGTCTTCATGGTGGATGCGACTGAGCCGCCCGTGCATCGCCTCGGGTGCGCTGGAGACCTTGCCGTCGAGCAGGTGGCCGAGGCCCTGGTGACCGAGGCAGATGCCGAGCACCGGGATCTCGCTGTAGCGGAGGATGTCGTTGCAGACGCAGAAGTCGTGCCAGCGTCGCGGGCTGCCGGGGCCGGGGGAGAGGACGATCGCGTCGAAGTCCCAGCGCGAGAGCGCCCGCCAGGAGACGGCGTCGTTGTCGACGACGATCGGCTCTTCGCCGCTGACGCCGGCCAGCAGGTGGAAGACGTTGTAGGTGTAGGAGTCGTGGTTGTCGACCAGCAGGGTTCTCATGCCACCTCCTCCAGCCCCAGGCCGCGCGCGGCCCGGTCGAGCGTCGAGTGGACGACGCGGGAGACGTGCGGCGGCCGCTCCTCTTCGGTCTGCCAGCGGGCCAGATGAGAGGCGTAGCGGGCTAGCGGCGAGACGTCGAAGTCACGCGCCGCGCGGCCAACCATGCGACCGTAGGTCTCTGCCTGCACCACCGCGAAGCGGTAGTCGGGGTCGAGCTCGGCAGGGGCGCCCGGTACCGCACCGCTCTCGTCGTTGCGGCTGCGTGCCCGGGCGAGGTCCCAACCGAGCGCGTCGCCGTCCTCGAGCAGCCGTGAGGGCTCGAAGTCGATCCGCTTGTTGGCCGGATGCAGGAGGAAGTAGCCGAGCGCGATCTGCGCCGCGACGCGATCGCCGGCCGGGTGGCCGCTGCGCACCGACGCCCGCGTCGCCTCGGCCTCGAGCTGCTCGTCGACCCACTCGACCAAGTGGTCGATCAGCAGCGCGTCCTTCTTGCTCGAGGAGATCTTCTCCTGCTCCTTGGCGACCATGCCGTGAAAGACGTCGTGGTAGGGGTGGAAGCCGTTGCCGCTGTCGGTGTGGACCAGCTCGGCCATCAACTGGCGGCGACAGGTGATGTGGGCGACCCACTCCTGGCCGCAGATCTGCAGCGAGGTGGTCCCCTCCAGCCCTGGCGCCGCCAGCCAGTAGGCGAGGGCCCGCATATGCTGGGTGGGCACGCCGTCGGAGCGGACCAGCGGCATCTCCTCCAGCTCCTCGCGTCCGGTCGTGTAGACGACGGTGCCGTCCGGGCGCTTCTCCAGCGTCCCCTCCTGGAGGCCGAGCTCGGTGAGGTCCACCACCTCGGGCAGGAAGTCGGACTCGAAGAAGACGCGGTCGAAATGGATGCCGAGCCGGGCCAGCGTCTTGCGCTGGCCGGAGATCACCCAGGCTCGCGTCTGCGACCACAGTTCGAGCGCCGCCTGGTCGCCGTTCAGCACCCGCTGCAGCAGCTCGTCGGCGCTGTCTTCTCGAACATCGACCTCGCGCGTCAGCGAGTCGGCCGGGTGGTCCTGCGTGAGCCCGAGGGCGGCGCCGTTGGCACCGTTCTTTACGTAATCGGCATAGCAGTAGCCGACGAAATGGTCGCTCTTGACGCCGTTGCCGTGCTCCGAGCCCTGTGGGTACTTGCCGCTGCGCACGACGCCGGCCATCGCCTCGCCCATGCTGCGGCCGATGTCGCAGATGATGCTGCGGCGCTCGACCTCACCTCCCGCCTCGGCGAGCGCGTTGCCGAGGGCGTTGCCGAGGGCCAGATTGCGCATGTGGCCGATGTGCAGCGCCTTGGTCGAGTTGGCGTCCCAGAAGTTGAGCGCGAACCGCCGCCCGGCCGCGACCTCCCCGCAACCGGCGACCGCTTCGGGCCCCTCCTCGAGTGCCGCGCCGCGCTTCGCCACCCACTCGTCGTCGAGCCGCAGCCAGACCTGCTTTTGGCCGCGCTCGACCGCCGCCACCCAGGGGCGCGCCTCGATCTCCTCCAGGGCGGCGAGCGAGGGTCGATCCTCACGCCACCCTTCCGAGAGCGGCACCAGCATCAGGTCGAAGCGCTCGTGCGGCCGGTAGGGGGCGCGCAGCGTCCAGTGCGACTGGGCTTCGCCCCCGTCTCCCGCTTCGTCGAAGTAGTCGAAGAGATTGATGTCCATAACCCACGACGCAATCCGGCGCCGATGCACCAGCCGGGGCTCGAACCCGGATCCTCGGCTTACAAACCCGATCCTCTAACCGATTGAGGTACTGGTGCGTATTTGTTTATCGAACAGTCAAGTAACTATTCAATAATTTTGGAGTGTAACAACGAAACGCGCCCGCTGTCCACCTGGCAGGTGGCCGCGCTTCGCTGGCTACTCTCGAGCGTCTGGGCCGATGCCCTAGATGGCTTCGTAGAGGGGGTCGTCGGCGTCTGGGCCGGACGAGTCCGCGTATTTGACGCAGCGGGAATTGCAGAGGGCGCGGCAGTGGTAGGCGACCTCAGCGTAAGGAGCGCCCGCGGCCGCGACCAGCTGCGACCGGGTCGCCGGTTCCCCCTTGAGTAGCTCGAGGATCTGCGCTCTGGTCGGATGCCACAGCGCTCTCATCTCTTGGGTTGGCACGAGTTCTCCTCTTGAGACTGAATGTAATCGAATGACCTGCTCGATCGGGCATCTTTGCTTAATCGTGACGACTTTGCAGGTCAAAGCGACACAATTCTCTGCCTCGTCGCGCTTGTTCCCGCACTTTCGGGAGAATTGATGGCGTGTTGACGATTGCAGTCACCGGCCCAACCGGCGAGATCGGCAGGTCGTTCATTGCGGCACTGGAGCGGGCGCCGGAGGTGAAGCGGATCATCGGCATGGCGCGACGGCCGTTCGACCTCGGTGCGCAGGGCTGGGAGAAGACCGAATACCGCCGCGGCGACATCCTCGACCGCGAGGCGGTCGATGCCCTGGTCGCCGAGGCCGACGTCGTCGTCCATCTCGCCTTCGTCATCGTCGCCGGGCGGGGAGAGAGCCGTGAGATCAACCTGACCGGCTCGCGCAACGTCTTCGAGGCCGCGGCGGCGGCCGGCGCCAGGCGCCTCGTCTACACCTCCTCCGTCGCCGCCTACGGCTTTCACCGCAGCCTGCCCTCGCTGTTGAGCGAGGACGAGCCGGTGCGCGGTACCACCCGTCATCCCTACTCGGCCGACAAGGCCGAGGCCGAGGCCGAGCTGCACGAGGCCCTGATCGGCTCGGAGACCGATGCCTTCATCTTCCGCCCATGCATCGTCGCCGGGCCCAAGGCCCCGCTGCTGTTGGAGCTGGTGCCGCTCCTGACCCTGGGCCAGAAGCTGCCCGGGCCGGTGCGCTGGGCGCTTGGCAAGGCGCCCTCGCTGCGCCCGGTGCTGCCCGATCCCGGTGTGCCTTTCCAGCTCGTCCATCACGACGACGTCGCCTCAGCCCTCACCGCCGCGGTGATCGGCCATGGCGAGCCCGGTATCTACAACCTCGCCGGGCCCGGTGAGCTGACCGTGTCCGATCTCGCCGAGGAGCTCGGCTGGCACTCGGTGCCGGCGCCGCAGCTCGCGGTTGGCGTCGCCGCCGAGGCGGTGGCGCCCTTCCTGCCCTTTCTGCCACCCGAGGCGGCCTGGATCGAGACCGTCCGCCGCCCGGTCCTGATGGACACCTCGCGGGCACGCCGCAAGCTGCACTGGATGCCGCATCATGACGCGCGGGAGACGTTGCGCGAAACGATTGCCGCCGTGCGGGCTACTTAGGGGGACCTATTCCGGTAGGGGTTCCACTTAACTTTTTCCGAAGATGGTTGCCGGCTGTCCGCGGGCCACGCCGCGGAAAAAGTACAAGACGTTTCACCCCTACCGGAATAGGTCCCTACACTCGGCGGGGTGACCGTTGATGAGAACGAATCGACCTTTGTCCTGTATCGGCGGGGGATAGAGCTGTTGGAGGAGGCGGATTTCGAGCAGGCCACTGCGCCCCTCGAGGCGGCGGCGCGGCGGGCGCCGGAGAAGTCCTCGGTGCGCGAGGCCCTCGGCCGCGCCTACTTCCGTTGTGGTCGCTTCGCCGCCGCGGTCGCCGAGTTCGAGGCCGTCGTCGACACCCACCAGGTCAACGACTTCGCCCATTTCTGCCTCGGCCGCGCCCTGGCCAAGACCGGGGAGACCGAACGCGCCCGCCATCACCTCGCCCTCGCCGCCAACCTGCGCCCCGACCGCCGCGACTACCGCTTCTACCGCGACCTGCTCACGCCCCGAACGGCTGACTAGCGAGCATCGCAATCTGATTCTCCGCGAGCGGGGCCGATATGGCGCACAGCCGCCGCCCCCGGACGCGAAGCGGAGGAGGCGCAGTTCGCTTCAGAGGCCGGCGGTGAGGCGGCCGACGTTGGGGGCGCTGAAGTAGGGGCTGAAGGTGTGCCGTCCGTCGCCGCGCTTGCCGTAGCTGGTCAGCCCGTCGATCTCGGTGCCTTCTTCGATCAGCCAGCCGCCGCCGCTGGCGCCGGGGAGCCAGTGGCAACGGATGGCGATCGTGGGCGGCCCCGGGATGCTGTAGGTCAGGTTGTCGTCGCCGACGTAGGGCGAGTTGCAGCCCTGCATCCAGCTGCTCTGGCCGGGGTAGCCGAAGGTCTGGAAGTCCTGGCGGCGGCTGAGGTCGGTGGCGATCGCGGCGCCGCCGCCAACCGCGTCGGCGACGTTCACGCCTTCGGCGTTGGGGGATACGACGAGAGCGCCGATGTCGAAGTTGGGGTTGCCGAACCGCACCCACTGCCTCAGCGCGAAGACCGACCTGCGGTGGGCGATGAAGGCGCCGAAGGGGGCCGTGCCGCCGCTGTAGGCGGGGACGAACTCGAGCAGGCTGGACCAGACCGCGTGGCCGTCGGGCGGCTCGGGCCCGCTGTTGACGCAGTGGCCGGCGGTGAGCACGAGCCTGCGGCTCGGCGTGTCGATCGCCGTCGCCGAGCAGAAGCCTTCCTGCTTCCCCTGGCGGATGAAGAGCCGGCCGTTGACGGCGTAGGGGGGAGCGGTCGGTTCGGCGATCTGGGCGAAGCTGGCGGTGGCGATCGGGTCAGCGCTGCCAGAGGCATCGAGCGGTTGCGCGGCGCGCATCCGCGCCGGCGTCCAGTGGCGGGCGATCCGCGACGCTTCGCCCTCGGCGGTGAGGCTGGGGTGGAGGCGGGCGGATGGCGTCGCCGCGGCGGGCGCGGCGAGCAGCGCGGCCAACAGGCAGGCGAGGGCAAACGCGCCCACAGCGCGAAGCTGGACGCGGTGCGAGCCCATTCGCATCTGAAGGAGGATAGAGCTAGCTGATCAGCGGGATGACACAACGGTAGGCATGGGTGTTGGTGGAGAGACTGGAATTGATTTCGCCTCCGGCTGACACGGTGGCCACACCATATGTATCTAAGCCGGTGAAAACCGGGATGTCGCTCGACCACTCGTCCCCCGAGTCGAGGTTGACGCCCGGTTCTTCGGCGAAAGCCGCCAGCGCCAGCGCCTCGGGCAGCTCGCCACCGCGGCCGGCGCATTTGCGGGCCGCGGTGGGTGCGTTGACGTCCGAGCTCACCGAGGTCTCCCAGCAGGCGCCGGCGAACGGCCGAGTATCGGGGAGGCAGCCGACGCTGTGCCCGTTGACCGTCTGCGCATCCACTGCGTTGACGGCGTTCAGCGCCGTCTGCGCGTCGACGGCGCTCCGCGCCGTGTCGGCGGAGTCGGCGTGGGCTGCGCTCGGCACCTGGCCCAGGGTCAGCTCATTGATGTCGGCGCCGGTCAGCGGTGCGTCGGCGGCCACCCTGGGGATGACTCCCGGCTTCAGTCGGTTGGCCGGGATCGAGTGCGGCTTCAGCTGCTTGGCGGCGATCGAGCCCGGTTTGAGCCGATTGCCGGGGATCGACTTCGCCCGGATCGCCCGGCCGTCGATCCTCGCCCGCTTCGCCGCGTAGACGCTGCCACCGAGAGCCACGAACAGCGCGACGACCGCGATCACCAACGCCGGCGAAAGCCGCCAGGTCCCCTGCCTCATGTCCGCCCTCCGTAAACGTGTCGGTTTCCAATCGGGCGGCGAGCCTATGACGGGCCGACCGACCGGCCCAAGCAAGCTGGACGAACGTTCAGGAGCCTGCTCCCTGACGGTCCTCCCTGTCCGCCTCGCGTGTTTCCGCCAGCAGCGCTTCGATCGGTGGATCGTTCTTGATCGTCGAGAGGTAGAAGTGCTCGATGGCGCCACGGGCCATCTGCTCGTCCGCCAGTTCCACCGCTTCGAACCTGCGCAGGATCGTCACGTGGTAGGCGGCGGTGCTGAGGGGAAGGTCGAGGGCATCCGCCAGCCAGGTGGGACTGCAGGCTTCGCCGCTGTCGGCGATCGCGCGCAGGATCTGGCGCCTCAGCCGGTGGGCGATCGCCCAGATCAGGTTTGCCCGTCGCTGACCCTTTTCGACCCGCCGGCGCCGCGCCTTGCTCGGTTTGGTCGCCCTTTTCGTCGTTCGGCGTTTCCCCCCGCCTGGCTTCCCCTTCTGCCGCCCCTTGCCTGCGTCTGTCATCGAGCTACTTCCCTTCTCTCAGATCGGGTCTGACCGGTAGGTCGTCAAGGAATCAGCGGGGTAGTGTAGGAATACTCACCGACGCTTTCACTTCGAATTCGCGGAACAAAGCGGCCCAGGGGCGCCCGCCGGACGAATCCCCGCCATGCGGCGGTGTGTTGGGGCCGGCCCGAAGCCGCGCGGCGAGACGCCGGCGGCTCGGGCGGCCTACTGCTGTGGGCTAACCGCCCTTGGAGATCGAGAAGACCGGCATGGCGGTCTCAGCAGCAGTGAGCTTCATTTCTTCACCCCCTCCCATCGCTTCCACATGCGGAGAAACACTCTGGCGAACCTGAGCGTTTTTAACACACTGCCGAACCTAAACAAGACTTCAACAGTTCCGTGGTAAAACTGCCTACAATTCCTCTGGTCACTTGGAAAACAGAGAGCATTGAGGAGGAGTCTCAGTGGATAAGAAAGCGGAAACCACTCTCAAGGCGAGCGCTAAGTCCGCCAAGTGGCCGCTCATGCTGCGCTTGTCGAAAGTCTTCGCGGACCCCTTGCGGATGCAGATCCTGGCCGAGTGCAACCTGCGGGAGATGAGCCCGAAACAGTTTCACCATGAGTTCGGGGGCGGCTCCCTGTCCCGGGTTTCGCGTGCCTTTGAGGTTTTGGCCGAATACGACTGGCTGGAACAGACCAGAACGGAGACCGGTGGAAGGCGGCGGGGAGGGGTCGAGCATTTCTACATAGCCACCGGACCCGCCGTTTTCGGCGAGGATCTCTGGCCCGAGGTCCCTGAGTCGATGCGGAAGCTCGTCAGCTGGCGAATCATGGAGACCTTCACCGAGCGGGTCAAGGAAGCGATGGGCGCCGGCACGATCGACCAACGTGTCGACCGGCACTTCTCCTGGATGCCCCTTCTCCTCGACCAGCGGGGTTGGGACAACGCGGTCGGCAAAGTCGACGCGCTCTTTCATTGGTTCTTCAAGGAGCAGGAGGAGGCGAATTTACGCATGGCCGAGTCCGGTGAGAAGCCGATCCCGACGACCGTCGCTCTCGCCGCCTTCGAGTCGCCGAAGGACAGCGAGAAACGTCCCTGAGCGGCGGCGCTCTTCGTCCCCCGTTTGCGTGATTCAAGAGCCGCACTACACTTTCGCCGTCAGCGGGGTCTGGGAGAAAGCTGGTTAATCGACATGTCGCAGAGTTCAAAGACTGGGATCGAGTCCGAGTGGCCGCTCATGCTGCGCGTCTCGAAAGTGCTCGCCGATCCACTCCGGCTCAAGGTTCTGGCCGAGTGTCGCTTGAAGGAGATGAGCCCCAGGGGCTTCTATGAGGCGTTCGGTGGCGTCTCCTTGGCGCGAGTCCAACGCGCCTTCGACGTCCTCGCCGAATACGACTGGCTCGATCCGACCCACTCGGAGGCCCAGCTGTCAGGCGCCGACGCGGTTGAGCACTTCTACCGGGCGAGCGAAGAGGCGCTGTTGGACGAGTCGACCTGGCACGACGTGCCGGCGCCGATGAAGCCGCTGGTGAGCATGAGGATCTTCGAAACTCTCGCCGACCGGGTGCGGGACGCCGTCGAGGGGGGAACGATGGCTGCCCGCGACGACCAGCACATTTCCTGGACGCCGATGACGCTCGATCAGCGCGGCTGGGAAACGGTGATCTCCCGCGTGGACGCGTTCTTCTACGCGCTCTCCCAAGAGCAACGGGATGCGGATGCCCGCATTGCCGAGTCCGGTGAGAAGCCGATCCCGATGACCGTCGCCTTCCTCGCTTTCGAGTCCCCCGTGCCGGCGCCGGCACGGGGGCCGGCGCCGTGACCCCCTGATTGTCGTGGCCGGATAGACTCGCCCGCGTACATACGGTCGGTGGTCAAGGGAAGTCCGGTGCGAAACCGGCGCGGTCCCGCCACTGTGACCGGGTTGAAGGAAGCCGCAGGCGCGTTGCGCCGTCCACTGGGGGCGACACCGAGTTCCTGGGAAGGTGCGGCCGACCGAGTCCCGGAAGCCAGGAGACCTGTCCCCGGCCAGCCATGACAACCCTCGAGGAAGGGGCGGCATTGATGCCAAGACTCGTTCCATTCCGGCTGGCGGCAGGGTGCGCGTTTGTCCTTGCCATCCTGTTTTCGACCGCCGCATCGGCGCCGGCCAAGGGTCCCGTCGCCGGCCTGCGCGTGATCGGAGCCGGCGGCAAGCTGCTCGACGAAGACAGCTTCGGGCTTGCTCCGGTGTCGATCAAGACCAGTCCCAAGGCGACGTGCTTTGGCGCCGGCACCGGCGGCAGCGGCAAAACCGTGCCGGTCAAGAGCCCGACCGCGCTCAGCATGCTCGTTCAGGCCTCCAGGTCCATTGCGGCGCTGCGGCCGATCCAGCTCACCGACGCCTTCTCCTTCGGGCTCGGGCTCTGCAACGTCGGTAGCTCCAAGGCAACCAAGAAGCTCTCCTGGTACCTGAAGGTGAACCACGTCAATCCGGAACTCAGCGGCGATGCGGTCAAGGTCCGCGCCGGGGACGAAGTGCTCTGGGCGTTGACTCCGTTTCCCTACCCCGATGAGCTCTCCCTGGTGGCGCCGCGGGTGGTGACCGCCGGTGAGTCGTTCGAAGTCCGGGTCTTCGCCTACAACCAGAAAGGCAAGAGGAAACCGGTTGCCGGCGCGGCCGTGACCGGCGCCAGCGCACCCACCGGCAGCGACGGGCGCACCACGGTGACGCTGCAGAAAGCCCAGCTCCTGTTCGCCCGGCACGGCAAGGATATCCCCTCCAATGGGGCGTTCGTCTGCGCCGGCGGAGGCGGCGTTCTCTGCTGAAGCCATGAGCCGACACGCCTGTGCGGTCGCGTTCGCGCTGCTCGGTTCTGCGCTCGCGGTCGCCGGCTGTGGCTTCGGTCCCGGCGCCGGAGTCGGCGAGGTTTCGTTGACTGTGACCCGTGACTTCGGCGCCGAGCAGGTGCGGGCGCCGCTGCGCCAGGAAGCCACTGAATCGGACACCGTGATGCGGCTGCTGGACCGCAGCGCGGAAGTCTCGACCCGCTACGGCGGCGGGTTCGTGAGCACGATCGACGGCCTGACCGAAACGACGCGCGAAGGACGTCGCTACGACTGGTTCTTCTACGTCAACGGGATCGAGTCGCCGGTCGGCGCGGCTGATTTCTCGCTGCACGGGGGTGAGGCGATCTGGTGGGACTACCGCGACTGGTCCGGGGCGTTGAGTGTGCCGGCCGTGGTCGGCTCCTGGCCCCAGCCGTTCGCCGACGGCTACGAAGGAGAGCGACATCCCGTCACGGTCGAATGCCGTGGTG